>JAZNYU010000210.1:0-11636 GCA_045594605.1 Eubacteriales bacterium | reverse complement strand
ATATGATATAATATAATTTAATTGATGGGATTTTACCGCTTTTAGCTGCAGGTTCCCCCGTCGGCATCTCTGGTATGACGGCAAGCCGTGTACTTTTTTCGGGTGGCTTCACCGCCGCGCAAATGCCGTTCCTGCTTGTTTTTGGTCAGGAGCTCCTGCACCTGTTGCCACAGAGCATTGTTGACGTGGCGCAGCCTTTCGGTAACGTCTTTATGTACTGTGCTTTTGCTGATGCCGAACACCTGCGCCGCCTGCCGCACGGTGGCGGAATGCTCCAAAAGGTATTCTCCCAGCACCACACACCTCTCCCTTTGCGTCCAATCAGAGATCATACTGTGTCCTCCTATTCGGGTTCTCTCTGTTTGATAGTATGCGCAATACGTAAAATTTAGAAGTGAATTGATAAAAAAGGATCTGTTTTTATGTTAAAGGAAGAACAACGCTTTGTAGCCTCTGATATTTTAGAGGGGATGACATCTATCTCCGCGCTGCTCAATGCAGGAGGAGAGAATGACCGCAAAATTGAAAAGGTGCTCATTGATCGCGCGAAGAGAAGATCCAAAGCCGCGCAGATCGGGTATTTGACTGCCAAATCGCACGAGCTTGGCTTCCCTGTTGAGTTTGTGGATGCCGAACAGATCGACCGCCTTTCGGTTGGCAATACGCACGGCGGCATTTTGGCGCTTTGCACCGCTCGCACCATTCCCACGCTTTCAAAAGAGGATATTTGCAAGGATAGCTTTTACGTCTATCTGGAAGGCATTGAGGACCCCTACAACTTTGGCTATGCCATCCGCTCACTCTATGCGGCGGGGGTCAAGGGCGTGATTTTGCCTCCGCGTAACTGGATGACTGCCGCAGGTGTTGTGGCACGCGCCTCTGCGGGGGCATCGGAATCTCTCCCCATTTTTGAAGCCGAGGGTGAGGATGCCGTCTCTCTCTTCCGCGAGGCAGGATATACCATCCTTTGCGCGGGGATCCGCGACTCGGTCTCGGTGTTTGAGGAAAAGTTCCCCTACCCTGTTTTGTTGGTGGTCGGCGGTGAGAAGCGCGGCATCTCCCGTGCGCTTTTGGATGCGGCGGACCGCATTGTGCGCATTGACTACGGACGCGAATTTGGCGGTTCTCTTTCGGCAGCCTCTGCCGCAACGGTATTGGCGTTTGAAATATTCCGCCAAAACCGCAAAGTTTGAACAAAAATCCCTGTTTTTTTAGCAAAACGAGTGGACAAATCAAAAAATCCGTGTTATAATATAAGGTAAAGTTGATTTTGAGAGGGGGCGCCGAGATGGATATTTACAATCTTTTTCCCGGTTCGTTTGGCTCAAACTGTTATCTGCTCATCAGCGGCAACCAAGCCGCGGTGGTAGACCCCTCTGCCGATGCCGACGTTATTTTGCAAAAGATCGCCGAAAAAGGCGCGACCTTGCAGTATATTCTCCTGACGCACGGTCACTTTGACCACATCTGCTCACTTGATGCACTCCGTGAGAAAACGGGCGTCCCCGCCTATATTCACAAGGGGGATGCGGATATGCCGTCCGACTCTCTCAAAAACGCTTTTTCCGTCTTTTTCGGTCAGTCACGCAGCTATCGCGCCCCCGAAAAGCTCCTTGCCGACGGCGACGTTTTGACACTTGGCGACGAGGACATTCGCGTGCTCCATACTCCCGGGCATACCGAGGGCTCGGTGTGCTATTTGTGCTCTGACGAGCTACTCTTGACAGGAGACACGCTCTTTGACCGCGGCTTTGGTCGCTACGACTTATACGGCGGCGACCCGTACAAGCTCCGCAATTCCCTTGCGCGACTTGCTCTCCTTGATGGCTCGCTCACCGTTTATGCAGGTCACGGCTGCCCCACCGATCTTGAGGATGCCGTACAAAACTGCCCACTGCTTTGACAGCTTCAATTTTCCTAAGAAAGGATTTCACATACTATGGATTATCAAAAACTTGCCGCGCTTCTCTTCCCGAGCGTTACCGAAACACCTGCGGACGTAGAAGCAAAATTCCCGCCCCGTAATCTCCCAGAGGGCGCAAAGGTCACCCGTTTTGCCCCCAGCCCCACGGGATTTGTTCACTTTGGCGGTCTCTTTCCCTCTACCATTGGTGAGCGCCTCGCACATCAAAGCGGCGGCGTGTTCTATTTGCGTATTGAGGATACCGATGCCAAGCGCGAGGTTGACGGTGCAGCAGAAGGTCTGATTCACACACTGGCTCACTACGGCGTTTGCTTTGATGAGGGTGCAGTGATTGGCGAGGACGGCAAGATCTGCGACAAGGGTGCCTACGGTCCCTACAAGCAAAGCCAGCGCGGCCCCATCTATCACGTATTTGCAAAGCAGCTTGTAAGTGAGGGCAAGGCTTACCCCGTATTCACCACCAAGGAAGAGCTTGAGGCTATGAATGCGGTTGACAAGAAAGCCGAGATCAAGGCAAAGGACTGGCACGAGGACCAGACCGAGGCGCGCGAAAAGATGCTGGCTGCCCGCAATATCACCTTGGAAGAAGTTGAAACCAATCTTGCCGCAGGCAATCCCTTTGTGCTTCGTCTCTTGGCTGACGGAGATCCCGAAAAGAAAACACCCTTTACCGATCTTGTAAAAGGCAAATTGGAGATTCCCGAAAATGACGAGGATTTCGTTCTGCTCAAATCCGACGGAATTCCCACCTATCATTTTGCACACGCGGTGGATGACCACCTGATGGGCACGACGCACGTTATTCGCGGTGAGGAATGGCTGCCCAGCCTTTCCAAGCATATCATGCTTTTCCGCTACCTCGGCTTCAAGCTCCCCAAGTACTTGCACATTGCGCAGATCATGCGCCTTGACGAGAATGGCAACAAAAAGAAGCTCTCCAAGCGCGATATGGGTGCCAATATGGACGATTACAGCCGTATGGGTTACGCCCCCGCCTGCGTTTGCGAATACATTATGACCTTGCTCAACTCCAACTACGAGGAGTGGCACGCACAAAATGCGGACAAGCCCTACACCGACTTCCCCTTCAACATCAAAAAGATGAGCACCTCGGGTTGCTTGTTCGATTTCAACAAGCTCAATGACGTCAGCAAGAACGTCATCTCCCGTATGAGTGCAAAAGAGGTCACCGAGCAAGTTACCGCTTGGGCACAGCAATTCGATCCCGAATTTGGTGAAAAGCTCGCGCGCGATCCCGCGTTCACCGAATCCATCTTTGCCATCGGTCGCGGCGGCAAAAAGCCGAGAAAGGACCTTGCAACCTGGGCGGATGCAAAACCCTACATGGGCTTCTTCTTTGATTTTGTGCAAGAGGACCTGTACGACGAAAAGTTTGACAAGGCAGACATCAAAACCGCGCTTGAAAAGTTCCTTGTTACCTATGACACAGCGGATGATATGAACGGCTGGTTTGAAAAGGTCAAGGCAGTTGCCCGTGAGATCGGCTATGCCGACGATATGAAGGCTTACAAGGCTGATCCCGAGGCTTACCGCGGCAGCATTGCCGACGTGAGCATGTTCCTTCGCGTAGCGGTTACAGGCAAGCTCAACGCCCCCGACCTTTATACCGTAATGCAAATTCTCGGCCGTGACGAAACCGTCCGCCGCATCGAAAATATGATTGCTACCCTTTGATTTCAGAAAGGCTTAAATACTATGGCAGAACTTGAAAGAAACTTTATTCTTGATATTATCGACTCCGATCTTGAGGAAAATCCCAACCTTAAGATCCACACCCGTTTTCCGCCCGAGCCCAACGGATATCTGCACATCGGCTCGGTAAAAGCGATCTGCATCAACACCGACGTTGCAAACAAGTACAGCGGCCTGTTTAATCTGCGCTATGACGACACCAACCCCGCAAAGGAATCGGACGAGTTTGTCAGATCCATTCGCGAGGACCTTGAGTGGCTGGGTGCTACCCCCACGGGCGGTGTTTATTACGGCTCGGACTACTTTGGCAAGTGCTACGAATTTGCCGTTCAGCTCATCAAGCAGGGCGACGCTTACGTTTGTGACCTGACCAAGGATGAGATCGCCGACTACAAGGGTACCGACCGCTCGCAGGCATCTAAGGAATCCCCTTACCGCAACAGAACGGTTGAGGAAAATCTGGATCTGTTTGAGCGCATGAGACAGGGCGAGTTCCCCGACGGTGCACGCACTCTGCGTGCAAAGATCGATCCCTCGTCGGACAACCCCTATCTGCGTGACCCCGTTATTTACCGCATCAAGCATATTCACCATCACCGTCAAGGTGACGAGTGGTGCGTTTACCCGATGTATGACTTTGCGCACCCCATTCAGGATGCGCTTGAGGGCATTACGCACTCCCTGTGCTCCAGCGAATTCCGCAACCACCGTCCTCTTTACGACTGGGTCGTTGAAAAGATCGGCTTTGCACAAAAGCCCCATCAGTGGGAATTCGGTCGCATGAACATCACCTACACCGTTATGTCCAAGCGCTACCTGCGTCAGCTCGTAGAAGAGGGCTACGTTGACGGTTGGGATGACCCCCGTTTGCCCACTCTGTGCGGTCTGCGCCGCCGCGGTTACACCCCCGCAGCGCTCTTTACCTTTGTTCGCGAGGCAGGCGTTACCAACACCGACCACACCGTTGACGTCCGTCAGCTTGAGGCTTGCGTGCGCAACGATCTAAATGAAAACTCCTTGCGCCGCGTGGGTATTGCCAACCCCATTCGCGTAGTGATCGACAACTACCCCGAGGACAAGGAAGAAATGATCGCTCTGCCCAACCATCCCCAAAAGCCCGAGCTCGGCACTCGTGACGTTCCCATGACGCGCGAGATCTTTATTGATGCCGATGACTTTGCAGAGGTTCCCCCTCCCAAGTTCTTCCGCCTCAAGCCCGACGGCGAGGTTCGCCTGATGGGTGGCTATATCATCAAGTATGCCGGCATTGAGAAGAACGAGGACGGTTCGATCAAGTGCATTCACGCAACGGCAGACCTTGAGACCGGCAACGGCATGCCCGCTGACGGCCGCAAGATCAAGGGTACTGTGCACTGGCTCTCTGCTAAATACGCAGTTCCTGCTACCTTTATGCTCTACGAGCGCCTGTTCAACATTGAGAACACCGCGGACGTTCCCGAAGGCAAGACCTATCTGGACTTCCTCAACCCCGACTCCTTGATCAAGCTGGAGAACGCCGTTGTTGAGCCTTCCCTTGCCGATGCCAATGCCGGCGAAGGCTTCCAGTTTGTGCGCACCGGTTACTTCTGCAAGGATACCAAGCACCCCAACACCTTTAACCGCGTTGTAGGACTGAAGGATAGCTTCCCGAAAAACTAATCCCCGGCTAAAAGAAAGAACTTTATCAGCAACGATACCAAAAGGCTTCCCCTTGAGGGGAAGCTGTCACCACAGGTGACTGATGAGGTGTAGGACGCGAAGCGTCCGTTAAGATCTACGTTTCTTGAACGCCATCTTCGATGGCTACACCTCATCCGTCTTGCTACGCAAGCCACCTTCCCCTCAAGGGGAAGGCTTTCTCTTATTCTCGCGTGTTTTTATCAAGATAAGGATGGTTTATTTATGCTTTCAAAAGAAATTTGCGCTACTTATCAGGCAATTCTCATAGAAGAGCTGCAGCCTGCCATGGGTTGCACCGAGCCGATTGCCATTGCCTATGCCGCGGCGCTGATGCGTGATGCCTTGGGAGAGCTCCCCACCGCGGTTGAGATCTCGCTCAGCGGCAACATTATCAAAAACGTCAAGAGTGTTATCGTACCCGCAACGGGCGGGATGCACGGCATTGAGGCGGCAGTTGCGGCAGGCATTATTTCAGGTCGGTTTGATCTCAAACTCGAGCTTTTGTCAATTCTTGGCGAGGATGATCGCATTCGTTTGCGCTCCTACCTCAAAAACACTCCCATTGTGGTATCGGAATTGAAATCGACCTGCACCTTTGACCTTTTGATCGTGGGCAGATGCGGTGAAAATACCGCTCGTGTGCAAATTTCGGGTTACCACACCAACATCGTTTTGGCGGAGTCGGGTGGCAAGAGTGTGATCGAGCGCTACGTGCAAAAGGAAGCACTTGCCGCGAGCACAAAAAATGCAGCGAACCGCTCTCTTTTGACGGTTGAGAACATTGTTGAGTTTGCCGACACCACACCGCTGGACGAGCTGCGCCCCCATTTGTTGCGCCAGATCGAGATGAACATGGCAATTGCCGAGGAAGGCTTGCGCAATCCTTACGGCGCATCCATAGGTCAGCTCCTTTTGCGTGACGGAAACGTCAGCATTAAGGATAAGGCACGCGCGTATGCCGCCGCAGGGTCGGATGCCCGTATGAGCGGCTGCGAGTTCCCTGTTTGCATCATTTCGGAAAGCGGCAACCAAGGTATTACATCCTCTGTCCCTGTCATCGTTTACGCACGCGAGACAAACAAGAGCGAAGAAGAACTTTTGCGCGCCTTGATCGTGGCGGATCTGATTACCGTACATCAAAAAACAGGCATTGGATGCCTCTCCGCCTACTGCGGTGCGATCAGTGCCGGCGTTGGCTCGGGGGCTGGCATTTGCTACCTTGAGGGCGGAAGATTTCACGAGATCGCTCACACGCTCGTCAATGCAGTTGCCATTCTTTCGGGCACCATTTGCGACGGTGCAAAGCCCTCTTGCGCGGCAAAGATTGCTATGGCGGTTGAGGCCGGCTTTATGGGCTGGGAGATGGCAAAATCGGGCCGTGAGTTCTTTGGCGGCGACGGAATTGTGACCAAGGGCGTTGAAAACACCATTCGCAACGTCGGTCAGCTTGCCCGCGACGGCATGATGGAAACCGACCGCGAGATCATTCGCATTATGTTGGGAGAAAACTAAACGCACATCATAAAAGCTTCTTACAAAATTGAGAACCCCCTCGGCAAAAATCTGCCGAGGGGGTTCTTTTATTTGAGGTTACACAGTTCCATTTGATCGCTTTTTTTCTCTTTTTTATATGGGCAAATGCTTTGTATTCCGCTCTTCATGATCATTTTTCGGATAAACTGATTACACAAAATTGCTCTTTTGACCGATTTTATGCGAAGCTTCCCTCTTAAGGGGCGGGTATTCTTACGGTATATTGCTTGAACGTCTTTATAAGCTCTCCCCTTTGCAAAGGCATCGGCGAGAAGCTTTCCGCTGTGCATAGCATAGCTGATCCCCTCAAAGGAGCTCGCGCTGATAAAACCTGCTGCTTCGCCGACGAGGAAAACGCTCCCCTCTCCCGTGCAAAAATCCTTCATTCTGCGCGGACTTGAAACAAGACATGCCTCGGTCTTTTGAGAAATACCGAAAGAATTTCCGAGAAATGCTTCCAGTCTTTCTTTTTGTTCTTCAAATGCTGCGCGGCATCCTTCCCTTTCAAATGCACCGCCGAACAGAATGTACTCGCCTTTATGTATCGTCCACGAGCAGCTATCACTTGTTTTTGCATCAAAGATGCAGGAATAATACGGCAGCTTTTGCCCTTTGTTTTCAAACCACTGCTGAATTGCCACATATTGCGTTTGCATGGGGGTAAAAAAGCGTCGTCTTACAACCGAACCGCCGCCGTCGGCACCTACAATAGCGCTCGTGTGTATAGATATTTCCTTGTTTCCTTGTCGAACGGTCAAGCGATAATGCGTGGACTCCTCTTTTATTTCGACGCATCTTCCCTTGCAAATTTCAACGCAGGAAGGGACGAGAGAAATGAGCCACTCATCAAATGCGTGTCTGTTCATGTTCAAATAATGCCTTTGGTAATATCTGACGGCCTTTTGATCAACATCGATGGTTTCAACGGCAAAGATCTGCGGATCCTCAAGAATGCTCTTGGGGAGGACCAGATCGAACCTTGCCAAAAGCTTTTGTGCATCAGGTGCCAAAAGCCCACCGCAGGGCTTGGGGGAATCGGGAGTCTCGCCATCGATAAGGATGATTTTGTATTCGGGACGGGCACATACCAGCTCTCTTGCAAAAACAGTGCCGGCAGGCCCTGCTCCAACTACGGCAATATCGTAAACGTTATCATTCGTCTGTTCCATTCAAATCTCCAAAAGCTTTCTTTTTCGCTTTGTGGCGGTGTTATTCGGCAGCTTCTTCCTCAGTGGAGCCTCGACGGAAGAATTCCTTGATTTTGCCGACCTTGTTGTTGATGCCGATCAGGTCGGAGAGCATTTTTTGTATGGTCTCATGCACCTTGGGGTCAAGGCTTTTGGTGTGAGAGAACCATTTTTTGCGCGCTGCCACAAGGTCTGTCAGCGTTTGCGCGCCGTCCACAGAGAAGAGCTGATAGACCGCCTCGGCAAATTCTTCTCTTTGCTCGGGTGTCATATCGCGTATCCATTGGTTAACGGTGCGGTCGATCTTGCGGCTCTCGGGATTCACATCCTCAAGATGGACGAAGGAATTGCCCAAGATCTCCCAAGAAAGCCCGTTATGCTGCAAAAAGCCTGACTTTTGTCGGCTTTTGACCACGGTATAGTTCTCGTCGTGCTCCAAAAGCATGCCTACGACCGAGGACTGCGGAACCAGGTTGCAAATGCGCGGACGGATCTGCACATAATCGGGATCGTCCAAAATGTTTTTGCCAAAGCCCGGGCCGTCGTTGCTGTAAACCGCCGTAATACGCTCGCGAATTGCAGGATCGCAATGCACCGCGGCATAAACGGCAAGATTGCCGCCCTTGCTATGCCCTGCCAAAATGAGCTTTCCCGCATGCGTTTTGGCTACCGACTCCAAATATTCCACCGCCTTGACTTGCGCGGGAACCACCGGCAAAAAGCACATATTCATGTCCTCTTTCCAGCCGACGAGTGTGTCATCCGTTCCGCGATAGGTCACAACGGCAGTTCCGTCCCCCAACAGAAAGGTGACGGCGGAAAATTGCAGCTCGTTTTCGGGGTCGATCAGGTTGACAAAGCCCGTCATTTTGATAGTGCCAAAGCGCTTGGTCGTGCGCATTGCGCGCATCATTTTGACAATATCCTTAGGAATGAGAACCCCCATTTTTGCCTTTTTGGGGTCGGGATAGCGCTCCAGATACTCCTTGGATGCCGCCCAAACGGATGGCGGCTCTACCTCTCTTCCCGGTGCGGGGACGATGTCCTTCATATCCAGATAAGAGAGCATGGAGAGGATCAGACTGTCTACCTCGCCAAAAGGAACCTTGCGAAAGGTCAGATCTCCGCGCCATGTTAAATAATCATATACAGTTCCCACAGAGATCCTCCTTTCGTATCAGTCTTGTGGATTATCCGTGATAAAGTCTTTTGGTTTCGTAAATAGGGTCACAGGTCAGGTTGATGCCAAGCTTTTTGAGGGTGTGCTCGTCGCTTGCCGCCAAAATGACTGTGGAATGCATTTCGCAGTGGCGAAGGCGCGAGAGCTGCTCGGTAGCCTTTGCCGCAACGGGATCGTGCACGGCACAAATAGAAAGTGCGATGAGAAGCTCATCGGGGTGCAATCTCGGGTTTTTGCTGCCAAGAAGCCCTACCTTGAGGTTTGTAATGGGCTCAAGGATCTCGGGAGAAATGAGATCGATGCTATCATCAATGCCTGCAAGTGTTTTCAAAGCGTTAAGGAGTGCCGCAGATGCCGCACCCAAAAGGCGCGAGGTCTTGCCCGTGACGATGGTGCCGTCGGGTAATTCGATGGCAGTTGCAGGCTTGCCGGTGGCTTCTGCCTTGGCATTTGCCGCAACACAAACGCCACGCGCGTCAAGGTCAATGTTTGCCGTTTGCAACAAAAGCTTGAGCTTGTCGATCTCGTTTCTGGGACCGTTGTCCTTGCGTTGACGGACCAGGGCTGCATAGTAGCGGCGGATGATCTCTTTTTTGGCGGCGTCGCAAACGGCATCGTTATCCACAATGCAGTTGCCCGCCATATTAACACCCATATCGGTGGGAGATTTATAAGGCGATTCCCCACTGATGCGACGGAACATCGCATCCACCACGGGAAAGATCTCTACGTCACGGTTGTAGTTGACGGTGGTCTGTCCGTAAGCCTCGAGGTGGAAGGGGTCGATCATATTCATATCGTTCAGGTCTGCCGTGGCAGCCTCGTACGCCATGTTGACGGGGTGCTTGAGCGGCAGATTCCAAATGGGAAAGGTCTCAAATTTGGCGTATCCCGAACGGATGCCGCATTTGTTATCGTGGTAGAGCTGGCTCATGCAAACCGCCATTTTGCCGCTACCCGGGCCGGGAGCGGTGATGACCACGAGTGAGCGTGTGGTTTGAATGTAGTCGTTTTTGCCGTACCCCTCGTCGCTGACGATGCGGTCGATGTCGGAAGGATAGCCTTCGATCTCATAGTGGCGGTAAACGCGCACACCAAGGGATTCGAGGCGGCTTTGGAACTTGAGTGCCGCAGGCTGATCGCTCCAACGCGTCAGAACAACGCTGCCCACCAAAAGCCCAAGAGCGCGAAAAGCATCGATCAGACGCAACACGTCAAGGTCATAGGTGATGCCAAGATCGCCGCGCACCTTGTTCTTTTCAATGTCCGATGCGCTGATAACGATCACGATCTCTGCCTCATCCTTGAGCTGTGTAAGCATACGAACCTTACTGTCGGGTGCAAAGCCGGGAAGAACGCGTGCGGCGTGGAAATCGTCAAAGAGCTTGCCGCCAAACTCCAGATAGAGCTTGCCACCGAATTGGTCGATGCGGCGACGGATGTGCGCCGATTGAAGCTCTATATATTTTTCATTATCAAAGCCGATCTTATACATTTTTGCGTGCTCCTTTTCTCTTGGGGAATTGCAGGCGATACTGCCCGTCCCCTATCACGGTCAATGCGGTGTTGTAGAAAGCTTTGGATGCGTTGATGAGGTGGTCGATATCCCACGATCCTGCCGTCTCGTAAGCGGAATGCATAGCCAATTGTGCCATGCCAATATCAACGCTGAGCATAGGCGTCAGGGTGGTTGCAATGCTGCCGAGCGTAGAGCCGCCGGGCATATCGCTGCGGTTGGCGTACTCCTGCGTGGGAACGCCTGCGTGTGCACAGATCTCCTTTAAGATCGATGCCGAAATGCCGTCGGTTGTGTACTTTTGTGCGGCATTGTTCTTAACGACCACTCCCCCGTTCATATGCGGTGCGTTCTTGGCGTCGCTGAGCTCGGGGTGGTTGGGGTGCTTGGCGTGTGCGTTGTCTGCTGAGAGAAGCATGGACGAAGCTAACGCGCGGCGACGGTCGATGCCGATAGTCTCGCAGATGCGGTCGATAACGTCCGAGAGGAATACCGAGCCTGCACCTTGCTTGGTGGAGCTACCTGTTTCCTCGTTGTCGGCGGCATAGAAGAGGTTGACAGAATCCGCGTTCTCACTCTCAACAAACCCTTGGAGCGTGCCGAACACCGACATCAGATTATCGATGCGCGGAGCCGAGAAGAACTCGCCGTCCACGCCAATACGGGTAGCGGGGGTGCGGTTATAGACATACAGATCATAACCGAGCAATTCTTCCTTTTTGCATCCCGCCTCAGCGGCAAGGAATGCGCGAAAATCGGTTTTTACGTCCTGCGAGAGGAGCGGCAAAAGGTCGATTGCGGGATTGTACGCACAGCTCGAATTGATGTCTCTCTTCATGTGGATAGCCACGTTGGGAATGACGAGCAGATCGCGCGCGATATTGACAAGGCGCGCCTCGATCT
>JAZNYU010000209.1:0-2312 GCA_045594605.1 Eubacteriales bacterium | reverse complement strand
GAACTCTGATAGGAGGATGCAATATGATCTCTGATTGGACAGGGCGAGAGAGAAGTGTGGTGTTGGGGGAATATTTGTTGGAGCACTGTGCAACTGTAAGAGAGGCTGCACGCGTGTTTGGCATTAGCAAGAGCACCGTACATAAGGACGTTAGCGATAGGCTTCGCCACGTCAACAATGCTTTGTGGATGCAGGTGCAGGAGCTGCTGAACAAAAACAAGCAGGAGCGGCATTTGCGCGGCGGTGAGGCAACACGGCAAAAATACACTGCCGTGCGCCAAAACCAAAAAGCTTCGCAAGCCTTTTGCGAAAAAAGCCAACAAGATCCCATCAATTAAATTATATTATATCATATACCGCACGCGTTTGCAATTCCTTTTTGCAAAAAAAGAATGCAAAAATCAAAGGATGGTGGGAAAGAGAAAAAGAGCGGCGCGAACGGTGGAATAGATCGAAGAAAATTGCGAGGTCGGCAGGGGATTTTTTCCTCTGCCGCATTCCATTGTAAAGGATGGGATCGAGAGCGCATCGGCGCACCAATCGCTCATGCCGCCGTATGCGGCAAGCCCCTCGGCACGCACCAGCCGATAGCCCGTCAGATCAGATAGTCGCTTTGCCGTCACCGTGCTTGAGTGTCCCTTTTTGCAAGGCGGTGCAAAGATCTCCTCGCCTTGTGTGTGCAAGGTCATCACACCGCGCCAAGGGGCAGAGAAGCGCATCAGATTGCACAGTGCCGCCACCTCCGGCTCACTCTCGGCACACTCACCGCTATACCGCGTGGGTGCGCCTTTTTTGATGCCGTTTTCTTTTTCCAATTGCTTGTATTCGGCAAATCCGGCATCATAATTGTGATTGAGGTCAACGCCGCGCGCATTTGCCTGCCAGGCGGAAAAATCCTCGCTCCCACCGTTCATTTCCAGAACGCGCTCACGCAGTGGATTGTCCTCGTCCACGCCGTGTATCTGATACTCCACACCGTCGGGATTGAGCATCGGGATGACCGATAGGGTGTAGCCCTCCAAAAGATCGCAGGGATAGATGCCGCACACGCGCCTCTTTGTCTTTATGATCTCGCAAAGCTCTTCCAAAAAGCGCGTAAGTACCAAGGATGTGATCCACTCCATCCCGTGGTGTGCTCCTACGTAAAGTACACGCCTCCCCCCGCTCCCAACGTGCAAGATGGGGATGGCGCGGTCAAGGATGGACGTGCCAACGTAAGAAAGCGTTAAAAAAGGGTATGTATCCGCCAAGCGGTGCACGCACTCCATCAGCCTGGCGTGGTCAAAGGCAGAGATCTTGTTTTGATGATTTGACATAAGAAACCTCCCGTCGCAATTTTCTATATCAGTATATGAAAGGGATGAAAAATTGACAAATAGGTTGACACAAAGCGCTTTTGTGTGCTATAATAAGGTATCTATTTTTGCGGAGGTGCTACGTGCAAAACCTTTTGTTTGACGAGCTATGCATCAAGCGTACCAAAAAGTACTTTTTGACGTTTGTAATAGCCTGCGTCGCCATCCTGTCCGTTCTTTATACGCCGCTTTACCTGTTGCTTTCCAGCAACGTGCTCTGGCGTGGCTCGGTGCTTTTGTTTTTGATGACGGAGTTGCTCGAGCCCCTGATCGATTTTGCCTTTTATTGGGGCTCATTTGCTTTCCTTATTTATATGTATCTGCGCTTTGGCAAAAAGCAGATCAAGCAATTTGCTTTGATCTATGCTGCGGCAGTTGTGGCAAGATATCTTTTGACCCTCTTGGTGGGGTACCTGATGATGTCCTTCCCAAATGCCTCTGCTTTTTGGAGTGAGGAAGTCCCAAGCGTTCTGTTCAGCATCGTAATGGACTGCCTGCAAATGCTTGGCGTGCTCCTTTTGGCAGCGTTCTGTTGCCGCCGTCCTATGCTGCTTGCCAAGAACTATCCCAAGGGAAGAGAAGGAGAAGAGATGTTTGCCGACTGTTTCCCGATCGAAGGACTCTGGGGCCTGAAAAAGCCACTCCCCAAGCTTTGCTTTTTTGCAGCCCTCATTCCCTCGGGCATCAAGCTGCTCTCGCGCCTCTATTATGATATCTTCTTTTGGGGACTGCCGACAGATGCTGCCGAGTGGCTTCTGATGGCTACCTATTATATAGGAGACGTCGCCACGCTTTTCATCGGTTATTTTGTCCTTTTGTACCTTTTGCAGATGTTTTACACCGTCGAGACCAAAAAGAAGATCGAGTTCGAAAACCAATAAAATACAAGAAAAAGAGCTTTGCTTCGGCAGAGCTCTTTTTTAGCACTCAAACGCAATATTAACAAAAAGTTCATAA
>JAZNYU010000208.1:0-6432 GCA_045594605.1 Eubacteriales bacterium | reverse complement strand
ATCAGTGACGTTACGCCGATTAAGGATGCAAACAGGGTCAAATAATTGATTCTGTCAAACAAAGCAAAGGATACAAGAATTAAAATGACCGAGGACGCCCACAGTGCGATCTCCCCTTTTGAAAAATAAGAAAACAGTTTTTTCATAAACACCTCCAAAAAAGAAGCATCCGCCAACACATCTTCAAAGACCTAACGATGTGTAAACGGATGCTTTTTTGCATCTACTACCCGGTGGCAGCGATTTTATTTCTTCAATTTTAACGTTTTTTCATACGCCGCGGTGACGGCACTCATTGCGGTGGAACGGAAGGAGCCTTCCTCAAGTGCGTGCACGCCTGCGATGGTCGTGCCACCGGGACTGCATACGGCATCTTTAAGCTCGCCCGGGTGCTTTCCGCTTTGGAGCAATAGTTCAGCCGCGCCCAAAAGCGTTTGCGCTGCATAAAGATTTGCTTTGTCGCGTGCGAGTCCACACTCTACTGCGCCATCGGCAAGTGCCTCGGCAAAGAGATAGACGAATGCGGGTCCGCATCCCGAAAGCGCGCTTGCGGCATCGATCTTATCCTCGGCGATCTCATCCAGCTTTCCTGCTTTTGCAAGCGCGTGCAAAAAGGTATCAGTCTCACCGTCGGTAACGGCATCGTTGGCGGTATAAAGGATCATTCCCTCACCAACGGACACGGGCGTGTTGGGCATAATGCGAATGACAGGTGCTTTGAAACCACACATCTTTTCAATTGCCGAAATGCTGATGCCTGCCGCCATGCTGATGAGCACAAAGCGGTCTTTTCGCGCTTTGAGAATGGGAGAAATCGTTTTAAACAAGCCCTCAAAGCCTTGCGGCTTGACGCCAAGAAAGATATATTCGCAATCAGCGGCAACTTGTTCCAAGAGCGCCACGCCGCAACCGAGAGACTCGGCAAGTGCGGCGGATTTTTCGATATTAGCATCGCAAAGCGCGATGTCGTAGGGGTTTGCGGTCTTTGCAACGGCTTGTGCCAGAGCACCGCCCATATTGCCGCAACCGATAAAACCAAATTTTATTTTCATAATAGATCCTTCCCCGTCAGCGGATCTGTCCGCTTCCGTTGATGACGTATTTGTAGGTGGTCAGCTCCTCAAGCCCCATAGGACCGCGCGCGTGGAGCTTTTGGGTGGAGATACCGATCTCGCAGCCAAGTCCAAACTCGCCGCCATCGGTAAAGCGCGTGGATGCATTGACGTAAACCGCGGCACTGTCCACCGCCGCCGTAAAGTATGCGGCGTTTTGCATATTTTTTGTAATAATAGCATCACTGTGATGCGTGGAATGGAGCGCGATATGCTCCACGGCTTCCCTGACGTCCTCAACCACGCCTATTGCAAGGATGTAGTTGAGAAATTCGGTGTCAAAGTCGGCCTCTGTTGCAGGTATGCCATCAATGATCGCACCTGATTCAGCATCTACGCGAAGCTCCACAGGCGTCTTTCCCTCACGGATGCGCGCATCTACAAGGCGCTCCTTCAGGCGCGGCAAAAAGTCTTTTGCCACCTTACGCGAAACCAGACAGACCTCCTCGGCATTGCAAACAGAGGGGCGTGAGGTTTTGGCGTTTTCGATGATGTTCAGCGCCATATCAAGGTCTGCATCCGCATCCACGTAAACGTGGCAAATGCCCGTTCCCGTTTGGATGCAAGGCACCTTGGCATTCTCCACGCAAGCGCGGATGAGTCCTGCACCGCCGCGCGGAATGAGCAAGTCCACGTAGTCGACAGCGGTCATCAATTCGTTGGCACCGGCGCGTGTGGTATCTTCAAGAATATTAACAAAGGTTGTGGGTAAATTCAAGGATGCTAGTCCTTTTTGGAGTGCTTTTACGATAGCGGTTGAGGAACGGTATGCCTCCTTGCCACCGCGCAAAACGCAGACGTTGCCGCTTTTGAGCGCCAATGCAGCGGCATCAGAGGTAACGTTCGGGCGGCTCTCATAAATGATAGCGACCACGCCCATCGGCACGCGCACCTTGCTGACTTCGATGCCGTTGGGGCGGGTAAAGCGCTCGGTAACCTTGCCTGTGGGATCAGGAAGCTTGACAACGTCACGAATGCCCTCTGCCATAGCACAGATGCGCTCCCGCGTCAGACGCAAGCGGTCGATCATAACGTCGTTCATCGTGCCCTTTACGCCCTCAATATCGGCATTGTTTGCCTCCAGTATAGCATCGGTATCGGCAATCAGGGCATCTGCCATAGAAAGGAGCGCGCGGTTTTTCTCCTCACTTGAAAGCAAGGAAAGCGCACGCGTGGCAGCCTTTGCACCTTGTAAAATTTCAAGAGTTGTCATGCTCTGTCTCCTTTTGCAAAAAAGCGTGTGCCAACCTCTTTGCCCTCAAACAGATCATACAAAAGATTGGGTTCGGCACCGTTGAGAATGACCATTTCACATTCCGCATCGCGGCAGATCTCGGCGGCGTGGAGCTTGGTCTTCATTCCGCCCGTTCCGAGAGCCGAGCCTGCATCCCCTGCAAGCGCCACGATCTCGGGTGTGAGATCCTTTACACTGTGAATCAGCTTGGCATCGGCACACTTGTGCGGATCGGCGGTGTAAAGTCCGTCGATATCGGAGAGCAAAACAAGACAGTCCGCCCCCACGCTTGCGGCAACCATTGCCGAAAGTGTATCGTTATCACCGACCTTGATCTCCTCGGTGGCAATGGTATCGTTCTCGTTGATGATGGGCAAGACCTCAAGCTCCAAAAGACGCGTCAGCGTGTTTTGAAAGTTATGATAACGGTCATCGTGCTTAAAGTCCGAGCCCGTCAAAAGCATTTGCGCCACGGTGTGGTGATATTTTTGAAAGAGACGGTCATAGGTATACATCAGCTCGCACTGCCCCACGGCTGCCGCGGCTTGCTTGGTGGGAATGTCTTGCGGCTTCTCTTTGAGAGAAAGCTTGCCAACACCCATGCCGATTGCGCCCGACGAAACGAGAATGATCTCATATCCGCTGTTTTTGAGGTCGCTGATCACCTTGCAAAGCTCCTCTACGCGACGGATGTTGAGCCGTCCGTTTGCGTGAGCGAGGGTTGAAGTGCCGATTTTGATTACCACTCTCATAATTGTTCTGTCCCTTTCTATCATCTTTTTCTAACATTATAAACAAAAATGTGCCCTTCGTCAATAGATTATGAAGAAAAAAAGGATGCAGAAATCATTTTTCTGCATCCTTTGGGATATTAAGACATACCGACTATGACTTGCACAGTCATTTTTTGACCCTTGCGGTAAAGCTCAAAGGTCACCGTTTGCCCAACGTAGCATTTGTAAAGCTCGTTTTTAAAGCTTGCAAAATCGGTAACGGTCTCACCGTTGAGCGAGCAAAGAATGTCGCCGACTTCAATTTTGCCATAAGCACCGCTGCCGGCGGAAACCTCTAATACGAAAAATCCGTCAACGGGTGCGCTATACTGCTTGCCATCAAGTGTAAACTTTTCACCCTTGGCGATCTCCGAGCCGGTAATGCCGATTTTGGGGCGCGACTGCGAAACCGATGAAACAAAGCCGTAAAGCTTGCCTTCCAAAATGGCCGTGAGCGTGCGCATAGCATCGGTGATGGGAATGGCGTAGCCCATGCCCTCGTAATCGCTCATTTTACGTGTGATAATGCCAATGACCTCTCCCTTTTCGTTGCAAAGAGGACCGCCCGAGTTACCGGGGTTGACCTGCGCGTCGGTTTGCAGCATTTTCATTTCGCTGAAATAAGAAGCTTCCTCTACCGAAAGAATGCGGTTTGTGGCAGAGATGATTCCCTTTGTGGTGGTCCATCCACCCTCTGCACCGCCGGGATTGCCAACTGCAATGGCAACGTCGCCTGCCATCAGGACGTCCGAATCTCCAATTGCCAAAGGCGGATATTTGGTGCCGGGAATTTTGATGATCGCAAGGTCATCCTCGGCGCGGTAGCCGATCAGCTCGGCACTCATTGCTCTGCCGTCATAAAGCGTTACACGGATCTGAATTGCGCCCTCAACCACGTGGTAGTTGGTTGCAATATAACCGTCGTCGCTGAGGAAAAAGCCGGTTCCGCTGCCCGAACTGTCGCTTCTGCCCACCTCGATGAGCACCACGGAGGGCTTGATCTTTTCTACCACCTCCGCCGTACTCGGGGTTGTTTGCGGTGTTGCGGGAGGCTCTGTTACATCGGTATCGGTGGGAGCAGGAGTGGTTACCTGCGGCTCGGTCTCCCCGGGCAAAGCGCTCGGGTTTTGTGTAAACCACCAAACGGTTGCCGCAAGTGCTGCTATGGAAATCAGAAGAAGAAGTGTAAGTAAGGTTATGCAAATGACCAAGCTACGTCTTTTTCTTCTCTCTTTTTTTACGTAGGCAATGAGAAGCTGTTCGTTGGATTTTTGGTTGTAAGAATGGAGTTGATTGTTTTGATTTGCTAACATATCGGTCTCCTAAATGCTATCGTAAGTATTCGTTCAGTTCAACAGCTCGAACTTATAGCCAACGCCCCAAACGGTTTTGAGGATCCATTTATCGGAGACACCCTCAAGCTTTTCACGCAGGCGCTTGACGTGTACGTCAACGGTGCGGGAGTCGCCGAGATAGTCAAAGCCCCAAACCTTGTCAAGGAGCTGGTCGCGCGTAAAGACGCGGTTGTAGTTGGATGCCAGGAAGTACAAAAGCTCCAATTCCTTGGGAGGAATATCCACCGAGCGGCCGCCCAGCTTGAGCTCGTATTTTTGCAGGCTGATCTCGATATTTTCAAACTTGATGACCTCTTCCTCACTCTGACGGGTGCTTGCCTGACAACGGCGCAAAACAGCCTTGACACGTGCAGAAAGAACCTTGATATCAAAGGGCTTGGTTACAAAATCGTCAGCGCCAAGCTCCAAGCCGAGAACGGTATCAAACGCATCACTCTTTGCGGTTACAAAAATGATGGGCTTGGAAGAGATCTCGCGAATTTCGCGGCAGACCTGCCAACCGTCCTTTTTGGGAAGCATAACGTCCAAAAGCACCAGATCGGGAGAAAAGATCTTGAAATAATTCAAGCCTTCCATACCGTCGGATGCAACCTTTACGTCGTAACCCTCGTTGGTAAAATAGGATTTAAGCAGCTCGGTTACGCCGGAGTCATCATCAATAATGAGAATTTTTGTGTCGGTCATAGTTATTGTTCTCCTTTTTGCTTGTCCGATTCGTTATCTACATTATAAAAAACAAATGGGACGATATCGTGACGAAAATATGAATTTTGAAACAATTTGTTCATTTACACGGTGATTTTCATATGAAGACATTATAACACAAAATCGAATAAATTGCAAATGGTTTTTGAACATTTGTTCGCCAATTGTTCATTTTTGTGCAAAATACCTTGTTTTTTGTCATTTTGTGGAAAAATTGGGTGGCTTTTTGTTCAAAATTCATTAAAAATCGTTAACATGTTCTAAAACCCGAATTATAAACACCAATTTTTGATTTGGTAAAAGTTTTGTAACAATTCTGCCCCCGCATTTTTTTTGCAAAAGTATGGAAATATTTTTGAGCTTGGCTATTGCAAAAAACGCGACGTTGTGATATAATAGATAAGATAAAAAGACAAAGGAGCATAAAACAAATGAAACTTGGTATCGTGGGACTTCCCAACGTGGGAAAGAGCACGCTCTTTAACGCACTGACGAACGCAGGAGCTGAATCGGCAAACTATCCTTTTTGCACCATTGAACCAAACGTGGGCGTGGTAACCGTTCCCGATAAGCGTCTTGACTTTCTTGCAGATATACACCACCCCAACAAATACACCCCTGCTGTTATCGAATTTGTTGACATTGCAGGTCTTGTGAAGGGTGCCTCCAAGGGTGAAGGACTTGGCAACCAATTCCTTGGCAACATTCGCGAGGTTGATGCTATTTTGCACGTTGTGCGTTGCTTTGAGGATGAAAACATCATTCACGTAGACGGTAAGATCGACCCAATGCGTGACTTGGAGACCATCAATCTGGAATTGATCTTTTCGGATATGGAAATTTTGGAGCGTCGCATTGATCGCACCAAAAAGGCTATGAAAGCCGACAAAAAATACGCTACTGAACTTGCCGTATTTGAAAAGCTGATGGCGGCTCTTGCCGAAGGTAAGTGCGCACGCACGGTTGAACTCGACGAGGACGAGGAAGCTTGTTTGTATGACACTCCCCTGCTCACCGGCAAGCCCGTTATTTACGTTGCAAACGTCAGCGAGGACTACGCCGCAAGGGAGCCCACCGACTATGCCGCATACGTCGCGCTCAAGGAGCACGCCGCAAGCGAGCATTCGCAAATCATCCCCATCTGTTGCCAGATCGAAGCAGAGATCGCACAACTTGACGCTGAAGAAAAGGAAATGTTCCTCTCCGACCTCGGTATTGAGGAAAGCGGTCTTGACAGACTCATCAAGGCAAGC
>JAZNYU010000207.1:0-4147 GCA_045594605.1 Eubacteriales bacterium | reverse complement strand
TTAACTTGTCTTCCTAAGACCGCTTGGCCTCCGACTTGGTGAAGGCATTGCCATCGCTCCCGAGCAACGTATGATTCTTGCAGAAGAAGCCATCAAAACTGTTGGCGGTCGCAAGCCCTGCATCGTGCAGGTGGCATCGGGGAACTTTGAGGACGCCATTCGTCTTGCCAAGCATGCCGAAAAGGTGGGTGCGGCGGCAATTTCGGCAACCCCTCCCCTTTTCTTCTCCTATGACAAAGATGACGTTTACAACTACTACAAAAAGCTTGCCGATGCGGTATCCATCCCCATGATGATCTATTACAATCCCGCAGCAGGCTTCCATATCAACGCGGATATTGCCGCAAAAATGTTCGAGATCGACAACGTAACCGCCATTAAGTGGACAAGCTCGGACTACTATCAGATGATGCGCCTGCGTGACCTTACACATGGCGAAATGAACATTATCAACGGCCCCGATGAGATGCTCTTGATGGGACTTTCGGCGGGGGCGGACGGTGGTATCGGCACGACCTATAACTTTATGTTTGATATCATTCGAGGCATTTACGACAACTTTGTAAAGGGCGACCTTGAGACTGCAAGAGAATATCAAACGCGTGCCATTCGCATCATTTCGGTGCTTTTGAATTATAAGATCATCCCTGCCGCAAAGGTTGTGCTCGAAGCGCAAGGATATGCCGTTGGTGACGCGACCTTCCCCATGAAGCGTTATTCCGACGAGGAAAAGGCAACCATCGTTGCACAAATGAGGGCGGCGGGACTTGAGATTTAAAACGAAAAAGCAAAAACGGAGCAACGTTAGTTGCTCCGTTTTTTGATTACAGCAAGATGCAGATAAGTCCGTTACTACCCTCGTTGATGATGCGCTCAAGCGTTTCGGAAAGCTTTTTGCGCGATTCCTCGGGCATATGTTCAAGTTTGTTATGGAGTCCCTCGTTGATAAGCTCGTAAAGGGATTTGCCAAACAGATTGGATCCCCAAATGCTCTTGGGATCCTCTTCAAATTCTTTGAGCAGATAGCGAACCATATCCTCGGTTTGCTGCTCGGTGCCCACCATGGGGTTGATCTCTGCGGCGATGTTGGCGCGGATCATATGAACCGACTGTGCCG
Organism: Eubacteriales bacterium; assembly: GCA_045594605.1. GTDB lineage: Bacteria > Bacillota > Clostridia > Oscillospirales > CAG-272 > UMGS1865. The sequence continues at coordinate 3,030 of JAZNYU010000207.1, read as the reverse complement.
CCGCGCGGAGCTTGACACCGTAACCACCTGCCTGCTTGACAATTTGCGGCTCTTCGAGGTGCAGATCCTCAACATCGGGCATGACAATGCCATAACCGCGCTCGTTGACTTCTTCAAGCGCCTCTGCAACCTTATCATATTTTTCCTTCATTGCCGCAAGGTCGCAAAGAAGCGCGATCAGCTCTTCCTCACTCTCTACCGCAAATCCGCTCAATTCGCTGATGATGTCATAATAGAGTCCATCCTTCATCAGGAGTGAGACGGTCGCCTTGCCTGTGCCAAGATCTAAAATATCGATGTTTGCGCGCTCCACGTACTCGTTTTCTGCCATATTTTCGAAAGCAGCTTTGACGTCGCCTGCGCGCTTGATGTTCTCGGCACAGCGGCAAACAGACGTGCGCACAGCCGTGCGGATGCGGTGATGTGCATCCAGGGCGCGCATCCATTCGGGGCACTTTACGCTGATCTCGGTTACGGGAAACTCCTCAAGGACAAGTCCCAAAATGTGGCGAATGTCCTCGGCATCCAGATCCAAGCAGCTGACAAGCGCCACGGGAACGCCGTATTTTTCTTCTAATTCATAAGCAAGCATGCGTGCGGCTTCCCCCTCGGGATGCGCGGAATTGAGGATGATGGCAAAGGGCTTGCCCAATGCCTTTAGCTCCCCAACGATGCGCTCCTCGGCTTCGACGTAGGCATCGCGCTCAATATCACCAATTGAACCGTCGGTGGTGATGAGCATACCAATGGTGGAATGCTCAGTGATGACCTTGTGCGTGCCCATTTCTGCCGCCTCGGCAAATGGCATGGGCTCCTCGCGCCAAGGGGTGCGCACCATGCGCGGTTGACCGTTCTCGATCGTTCCCATGGCGTCGGGGATCAGATACCCCACGCAATCAATCATGCGCACGCGCATTTGTGCGTTGTTATCCAGCACAACGGGCACTGCCTCTTCGGGTATGAACTTTGGCTCGGTGGTCATAACCGTCTTCCCCGCCGCTGACTGCGGAAGCTCGTCACGTGCACGGTCACGGGAGTAGCCCTCCCCTATATTTGGAAGCACGACCGCCACCATAAAACGTTTGATGAACGTGGATTTACCACTCCGAACAGGTCCTACTACTCCTACGTAAATATCTCCGCCCGTCCGCTCGGCAATATCCGTATAAATCGAATGCTCAGGCATTTCAAAACCTCCCATATATCGCGTTGGTACACTATATGGCAAACTTGTCAGCTTTAGAACAAAATTTAAAAATCCCATCTCCAAATGGCGAAGAATTGGCAAAATGATTGACAAAAATGCATTTTGGTGATATAATACACATAGTAAGAAAACAATGCTTTTTGAAGGAGGTGGACGGTTTGAGCAAGAAATTGAACTTTTTTACTGCCCTTTTACGTCCCGTTGGCTACACGGTAGCCAAGTTGAAATTCAAATACAAATATAAGAAGGCAACGGATCTGCCCGAGAATTATATCGTGCTCTCAAACCACGTTACCGATTTTGACCCCATTTTTGTGGGACTGAGCTTTAAGAGACAAATGTACTACGTTGCCAGCGAGCACATCACGCGCTGGGGTTGGCTCTATAAGGTTTTGAACTTTGTGTTTGAGCCCATCATTCGCTATAAAGCAACAGTTGCCGCCTCAACGGTTATGGACATTTTGCGCAAGGTTCGCAAAGGCAATAACGTTTGCATTTTTGCCGAGGGCGTGCGCAACTGGGACGGTGTAACCGCTCCCGTTGTCCCCGCTACCGCACAGCTGATCAAGTCGGCGCGTTGCGGACTTGTAACCTACCGCATTGAGGGTGGATACTTTGCAAGCCCCAACTGGGCATCCTCCGGCAACACACGCCGCGGCAAGGTATACGGCGCTCCCGTTGGTATTTATACAAAGGAAGATTTGGCAAAGATGTCCGTTGCAGAGATCGACGAGATCATCAAGCGCGATCTGCACGAGGATGCGTATGCCCGTCAAGCGGTTGAAAGAAACCGCTATCCTTCCAAAAAGCGCGCCGAGGGATTGGAGAGTTTAGTCTTTCTCTGCCCCCACTGTCGTGCACACGGTACGCTGACCTCACACAAGGATACCGTAACCTGCTCCGCTTGCGGCTCTTCGTTCACCTATGATGAATACGGCATGCTAGACGGCATTCCTTATAAGACTGTTTATGAATTGAATCAATGGCAGCGCGGTGAGCTTGCCAAGGATGTTGAAAACGGTGTCTCTTACACCGCTCCCGAGGCTTCTCTCTTTACCATTGAGGGACACGAGCTCAAAGCCGTTTGCGAGGGCGACGCACGCATCACTGCTGATGCGATTACCATTGCCGACGCAACTATTCCCCTCTCCACCATCTCGGATATGGGTATGCACGGCCGCAGAACCCTGATCTTTTCAACCACCGACAACTATTACGAACTTAAGGTTCCCAAGGGAAAGAACATTGTCAAGTTTATGTATTACCGCGAGCTTGTAAAGGCAAAGGTAAAAGAAACCGTATAACAGAAAGAAAAAAGCCCTCGCGCAAAGCGCGAGGGCTTGATTTGTTTGCCGATTAAACGAGCAGGTTCTTTTGGGTTGCGGGATCGAAGAAATGCATTACCTTGCCCTCAAAGGTTACGTAAATGGTGTTGCCATATACGAGAGCCTTGCGCTCTTCATCATCAAGAGCCACGGTGGGAATGCGGACGATCAATTTATCGCCGTTTTCTTCAACAACGTGCAAATGAAGCTCACTACCCATCATTTCGTTGACAACGATCTTGCAAGGAATTGCGCCGGGGTTAGCCGAATTGCTCAAAACAAAGTGCTCGGGACGTACGCCAAGAATGACCTCGCCACCTTCAACGCCTTTTTCTTTGAGCATTTCTGCTTTCTTACCGGTAACAGCAATCTTTGCACCGTAAGGAGTTACGTAGTAATTGCCGCCCTCACAAACAATGTTTGTCTTAAAGGTGTTCATCTTCGGTGCGCCGATAAACTCTGCAACGAAGAGGTTGATAGGCATATCGAATACTTCGG
>JAZNYU010000206.1:0-12825 GCA_045594605.1 Eubacteriales bacterium | reverse complement strand
CTATGGATATTCAAGTTTACAAAAAGCAACTGCAAGAAACAGTAATTGCTCCTATGACAGAATTTATGAAGGAGTATGACGATTGTGGATTTGAGCAAAAACACGTTGAAAAGTGCGAAGCTTTGATTTTAGAATACTTGTCTGCTCTTGAAACAATTACAGCCCCTACGAACAAAGAGATTATGAAGCACGTCAAAAAACTTGTTTTGGCTCTCAACAAGCTGAACGAGAAGACCGATTACTGTTTGTTGGAAACCGAAGAAAGAGAAGCGATTTGGGAGATCATTCAAACCTCTGCCGTAGCGTGCGGCTTGGTCGATCCCGAGGACGATATTACAGAAGAGTGGAGAGAGTGGTAAATTTATAGCATTTCTCAAAATATCACGCCCGCCGAAATCGGCGGGCGGTTTGCTTTTGTCAGGCAGGTTTGTGGAGTGTGCATATTTGCATGATTCTTTATTTTTTTAGAAAAAAAGAGAAAACATATTTACTTTTTTGCGCGGGCGTGTTACAATAAAATAAAGAATTATAATCCAATATAAAGAGAGGTATCTTTTTATGACCGCAAAGGAACGCTTTATTGAAATTTACAATCAAAATATCACCCGTGAGGGCTCGGACAAGCTGCTTGACTTTTTGCTCAACGGCAGTGACTTTTTCACCGCGCCTGCCAGCACGCGCTATCACGGTGCGCACGAGGGCGGACTTGTTGAGCACAGCCTCAACGTTTACGATTGCCTCAAGGATATGCTGGAGCGTCCCCGTATGAAGGAGCTTTACGGCATCGAATACCCCGAGGAGAGCATTGCCATTGCAGGTCTTTTGCACGACATCTGCAAGGTCAACTTCTACAAGACAAGCTATCGTAACGTCAAGGACGAGACCGGCAGATGGCAGAGCGTGCCGTATTATACCATCGAGGATACGCTTCCTTACGGTCACGGCGAAAAGTCCGCTTACATCGTGTCTGCCTATATGAGACTGACACGTGACGAGGCGTTTGCCATTCGCTATCACATGGGCTTTTCTGGCACCGAGGATCCCGGCAACGTCGGTCGCGCGTTGGAAATGTTCCCCTTGGCGTATGCCACCTGCTGCGCCGATATGGAAGCCGCATTTCTGATGGAAGGCAAGCTCGCGGGGGAGAATAAATGAGCCGCAACCAAAACAAGGCACACCGCGCCCTGATCCATTTGTGCTATCTGTTGCCTGCCATCTTTGGCATCCTGCTCCTCATTTATGCTGCCGTTCCGCACCTTTGGTTTGTGTATGACGGCGATGCGTACTCCACAATGAACCTGTTTGAATTGCAGGAAAACGCGTGGGAGTTTTACGAGCAGATCAAAGAGGGAACGGTTGAGAACAGCACTGCCGTTACCTGGTTCAAGGATCTTTTGCCCGTTGTCAGCGCACTGTTCTGGATCTTGCCCATCCTTTACGCGCTGATAGCAACTATGATCACGGTATGCTCCATTGTGGCGTTCTCCTTTGAGCCCACCTCGCGCATTGCCAACCGCACCAAGCGCATCCTGCACCTGATCTGTCCCAACCGTGTGACTTATCTGTTGGTGTCGCTTCTGCCTCTGTTTTCGGCGCTCTTTCCGCAAATGCTGCTCTTGCTTTACCGCATGCAGGGAATGAGCATTCGCCTCTACACCTTCTTCTTGGCGGATTGGATTTTGGTACTCATTTTTGCCGTCCTCAACGCGGCGGCGTTCATTCTTCTGCTGCCCGTGCAAAGTGAGGAGCATCTCGATATGTTCCGCATTTACAAGTCTGGCGCGCAGGTCAGAAGACAAGGAGAAGAAGAGATATGAAGATGACCACCTTGTGCTATTTGGAGCGCGGAGACGAATATCTGATGCTCCACCGTACCAAAAAAGAGAACGACGAAAATCACGATAAATGGATCGGCGTTGGCGGCAAGTTTGAGGCAGGCGAGAGCCCCGAGGACTGTATGCGCCGCGAGATCCTTGAAGAAACAGGACTGACCGTTACCGACTATCGCTACCGCGGCATCGTAACCTTTGTTTCCAACGTTTACGAGACCGAATATATGCACCTCTTTACCGTTACCGATTGGACGGGAGAGGCACGCGAGTGCGACGAGGGCGAGCTTGCGTGGATCAAAAAGCAAAAGCTGTTTGACTTGACCATGTGGCAGGGCGACCGCCTCTTTTTGCGCCTTTTGCAAGAGGATGTACCGTTCTTTTCCCTCAAACTCACTTACCGTGGTGACGAACTCATTGAAGCCGTTTTGGATGGCAAACGTATTTGATATTGATAACAATCGCTTACAGTAAAAGAGCGGAACTATTTTCAAACATTCCCGATTATAAAAGACATTTGTTAGAGATTTTTTGGAAAGGGTGCGGGAAAACGCTTTTTTCTAAAAAAGGTTTTCCCGCAATCTTCCTAAAAGTCTCCAAGAAAGGAGGAGCGAACTGATGAAGTTAATACACTGTGCCGACATCCATTTGGATTCCCCGATGGAGACGAACTTAAGTGCCGACAAGGCAAGGGAGCGCAAGCTGGAGATTCGCTCCACCTTTGCAAGCATGGTGCGCGTAGCCGCCGAGGAGGGCGTTGAGGCAATTTTGATTGCAGGTGACCTGTTTGACGGAGCGCGAGTTACCAAAAGCACCGAAAATTACGTGCTCGACCTTATCGCATCCCACCCGATGATCGATTTTTACTATCTTTCGGGCAACCACGATAAGGGGAGCGCACTTTTGGGTTCGGCGCAACTGCCTGCCAACCTTTACACCTTTGGCAAGGTGTGGTCGACCTACCGCCGCGGCAGCGTTGCTATTACGGGTGCATCCGTGCCCGATGCCGATACGCTTTCCTTAAACCCCGAGGACGTCAACATTCTGCTTTTGCACGGGCAGGAACGCCGCAGTGCAGGTACTGCGGGCGAGGATATCATCCACCTCGGTCGCCTCAAAAAGAAGGGGATCGACTATGCGGCGCTCGGTCACATCCACGAGTATCGAACCATTCCTCTGGATGCACGCGGCATGGCGTGCTACTGCGGTTGCCTTGAGGGGCGCGGCTTTGACGAGTGCGGCATCAAGGGATACGTTCTTCTTGACATTGAGGGAAAGAAGGTCTCGCACAAGTTCATTCCGTTTGCTGCGCGCACGCTCCACACCAAAAATTGCGACGTCACGGGCTTTTCGTCCGCGCTTGACCTCGAGGAAAGAGTGCTTGCCTCTGCCTCGGGCATCGCGCAAAAGGATATGGTCAAGGTCGTCCTTGTGGGGACTGTTCCCGCCGAGGCGACTTTGGATCTGACACATCTGCGCGGCATTCTGTCGCAAAAATTCTATTTTGCAAAGGTCAAGGATGAGACCCGTCTTTCCATCAACGCCGAGGACTACGCCCACGATATTTCACTCAAGGGCGAATTCGTGCGCCGCGTCATGGCATCCACGCTCTCCGAGAGCGAAAAGGAACGCGTCATTGCCTGCGGCTTTCGCGCTTTGTCGGGGGAGGAGCTTGGCTTATGAAACTGATCAGATTACACGTCGAGAACTTTGGCAAGCTGCAGGGCTTTGATTATTCATTTGATGGGGGACTGAACGTCCTCTTGCAGGAAAACGGCTGGGGTAAAAGCACCCTTGCCGCCTTTATCAAGGCGATGCTTTACGGCATGCCTGCCAGCAGCAAGCAATCTCTTGACGAAAACGAACGCAAAAAATATATGCCGTGGCAGGGCGGCGCGTATGGTGGCAGCCTTGAGTTCTCCACCAAAACGGGCAAATACCGCATCGAGCGCTTTTTTGGCGCAAAGGAGAGCGGGGATAGCTTTGCCCTTTATGACCTTGCCACCAATCGCGAGAGCAATCGCTACTCCTCGCGCATCGGCGAAGAACTTTTTGGCATTGACGCCGACGGCTTTGCCCGTACGGTCTATCTGTCGCAGCACGCCGTCATCGCAAAGGGAGATAACAACAGCATCACCGCAAAGCTTGGCGATCTTCTCGATGACGTCGACGACATAGGCAGCTTTGACGATGCCATGGCTGCGCTTGATAAGCGCAGGAAATATTACAAAATGACGGGTGAGAGAGGTCGCATTGCCGACATCGAGCGCGAGATCGTAAGTACACGCGCACAGATCGATCAACTCTCTCGCACCGAGGAAATGATGCACCAAAAGGAAAGTGAACTATCTGCCCTTGGCGAACGCGCAAAAGCGGTGGCGGCATCCATCGAGGATGTGCGCGCCACGCTCCGCCGCGCAGGCTCTGCGCGTGAGCGAGCTGCCCTTGTTGCGCAAAAGGAGCGGATGCAAAGGGAGCTTTCCAACACCGAAAACTCCGCACGTTCCTTGGATGCGCGCATGAGGGGGAAGCATCCCACCTCCGAGGAGATGGATGCAAAACGTCGCCTTTTGGCAAGCATCCACGAGGCACGCGCGCGTGTTAGCGAGATCACATCCACTTCGGTGCAGACCGAACGGTACGAAATTCTAAAGCCCGATTTTGTGGGAACGTTCCCCGGCGTCGAGGACTTCAATTCCTTGCTTTCCGCAAATCTGGAGCTGCAGAACATTGCCCACCGCGAGGCAGGACTGAGTGCCCCCGGTGAGAGTGCAGCGGCGCGCCGCTTTGCGCACAAAACGCCCCCCACCGATGGGGAGATCAAAGGCATCCTGAATGCGCTTGCCGCCGAGGAGTCGGCGCGCAGCGCCAAAAAAGAGCAAAAGGGAAGTGGCAAACGCACACCTGCTATTCTTTGCTTGGTGCTTGCCGTGCTTTTTGCGGTTGCGGGCTTTGCCATTACGCCGATTTTGTTTGTTGCCTCCGTAGCTTTTGCCATCCTCGCCCTTGTTTTATTCCTCAAGAAAGATAAATCTAACTCTGCACTCTGCACTCCGCACTCTGCACTCTCCGAGGCACTCCCCGCCGAGCATGCCGCACGCGATCTGCTTTCGCGTTACGGTGTTTCTCCTGAGGGAGATTTGCGCGAGCGCCTGACCGAGCTTTCCATCCTCTCTCGCCAATGGCGCGAGGAAATGGCAGGGGAAGAGAAAAAGGCAAAAGCATTACAGGCTTTGCGTGCACAAAAGCAACAGCTCTTGCAGAAAATGCAAGAAAAATTCCGCACGTGGGATATTATCCTGCCCCCCAAGAACGATTACCGCGACGAAATTGAAGCATTGCGCCGCGACGTTTTCCGCGTCAAGCGCGCCGGCGCCGAGGTCGAGCAACGCACACGCCGCCGCGAGGCAGCACTTGCCGAGCAAAAGCGACTGCAGGCAGAGCTCACACCCTTTTTGCGCCACTTCGATCCCGAAGGCCAGATGAAGCCCTCGGAGTGTCTTGACCGCGTGCAGGAGTGGGAGACCGAATACCGCCGTCTTTCTCGTCGAATTCCCGAATTGCGCGAGGAGATCTCTCGCTTTGTTGCCGAAAAGAAGCTTGCGACAATCCCCGAGGCAGAAAATACTCCGCTCCCCGACGTGGAGGCTCTTGCCTCCCGTGAGCGCGAGCTGCAAAGGGAGCTGACCGATCTGCAAAGCCGTCAGGCGGACATTAAAAGCCACATCGGTCGCTTAGCTATCGATGCCGAGCGCCTGCCCGAGGTTGAAGCAACTTTGCGCTCGCTTGATGAAGAACTGTCTTTGGCGCGTGCCAACAGTGCAACCATTGCCAACACCGCACAGTTTTTGGAGGAGGCAAAATTGGGGCTTTCCACGCGCTATCTTGCCGATATGCAAACGAGCTTTTCCTCGTTGCTCAAAGCCATGATGGATCAAAACGCGCCCGAGTCGGTGATGGATACCTCGTTCCGAGTCAAGCTCCGCGAGGGCGGCAAGACCCAGCATCCCGAGTCCTTGAGTCAGGGCTGGCGAGATGCGGTGCAATTCTGCGTCCGCCTGTCTCTTGCCGAGGCGCTCTACGCCGAGGGAGAGGTGCCCCCCATCATTCTGGACGATCCCTTCGTCAATCTTGACGAGCGCCGTCTGGAGGCGGCCAAGCGGCTTTTGGTGGAGCTGGCAAAAAAATATCAGATCCTTTATCTGGTCTGCCACGCAGAGCGGAGGTAACCGTTATGAAAACACTTGGACTTTACGTGCATATCCCGTTTTGCCGCAGCAAATGTCTGTATTGCGATTTTTGCTCCTTTCCGCGGCAGGATGAGGATAGAATGGTGGAATACGCAAACGCGCTTTGTCGCGATTTGCAAAAGCACGCACCGTTTTGCCGCGACTACGTGGTCGACACCGTTTTTCTCGGTGGCGGAACACCCACCACACTCCCTGCGTACCTTCTCAAAAAGGTGGTGGGGGAGATCTTTCAAAATTACAACGTTTCCCCAAATGCCGAAATCACTGCCGAGTGCAATCCCGTCACGGGGGAGCGAGAGCTGTTTGCTCGTATGCGCGCGGCGGGCATCAACCGCCTGAGCATCGGCTTGCAGAGCGCCCACGAAAAGGAGCTCAAAGCGCTGGGGCGCCTGCACAATTTCGATATTTTTGCCACCTGCTTTGCAGATGCCCGTGCGGCAGGGTTTGATAATATCAGCGTGGACGTGATGTCGGGCATTCCGTTCCAAACCCCCGAGAGCCGCCGAGAGACCCTGCAAAAGGTCTTGGCACTCTGCCCCGAGCATATCTCGTCCTACGACCTCATCATCGAGGAGGGAACTCCCTTTGCCCGCAGGATCGATACGCTTCAGCTCCCCGACGAGGAAGCCACGCGGCAGATGTACCTTGAGGGCATTGATTTCCTTGGAGAGAACGGATACGCGCAATACGAGATCAGCAATTTTGCCCGCCCCGGGTACGAGTCGCGTCACAACCTCAAATATTGGAACTGTGACGAATACCTCGGTTTTGGCGTGGCGGCGCACTCTGATTTTGGCGGTGCGCGCTTTGGCAACTCGCGCGACATTGAGGAATACATCCGCGGCAGCGACATCACCGAGGAAAAGACCGTTCCCGACAAAGCCGAGCGTATGAGCGAGTACGTTATGCTCCGCTTCCGCTTGTGCGCGGGCGTTGACGTATCCCTTTTTGAGAGCCGCTTTGGCGTCTCGTTCGAGGAGGTGTACGGCAAAAAGCTCGTCCCCTTTGTCAAGTCGGGGCTGGTGAAATGCGAGGGCAAAAGATATTATCTGACACAGGAGGGAATGCTTGTCAGCAACGCGATCTTGTCCGAGATTTTGGATTTTGCGCCGCAAAAATAAAAAACCACTTGACAAGTGGGCGAATTTCGTGTACAATAGTGACACATACTATTATTGAAAAAAGAGGATATGACAATGAACGAAAACGAACGCGAATTTTTTACGCTGGTTGATGAAGACGGCAGCGAGATCGAATTTGAAAAGATCGGTGAGATTACCCTGAACGAAAAGGTTTACTTCGCAATGATCCCCGCAGAGGCAGCCGACAAGGCACAGGATGACGGCGGCTTTTGCGAGTACGTAGTTCTTCGTCTGGAAAAGGACGAGGACGGCGAGGATACCCTTGTCAGCGTTGACGATGATGACGAATTCGACAACGTAGCCGACGTATTTGACGATATGTTCTCCGAAGAGATCGACTACGACGGCAACTAAAAAAGAGTTTATAACCTGCTTAGTGCGTGATGGTTCGGTGATTTGTGAACCTACAACCGATTAAAGGAGTCTAAGGCAGATGGTGGTTTGCAGACCTCCCGGGTGCGTGTATCGATTGACTTGTCTCGACCGCACTTCGGACGTTGGGAGCAGTAAAGCCGTCCCGCGGACACCGCCCTGAACTACAGGGTTCGGACTGCCCGACCACACGGCTCGGCGGGGTTTGTAACAAAAAAGAGACGAAGAATGCGTTGTGTTCTTCGTTTCTTTTTTTCGTTAAATGAGCAAAGGTTGACAAACTCTTTCAAAAGTGCTATAATGGTCTTACAGATGCCGGCGGGCACAAAACGCAGAAAGGGAAAAACTATGAAAAAAACGCTCAAAATTGCCGTTTTGTTTTTTCTTGCGGTAGCAACGGTGCTTTGTTTGGCATCGTGCAATCAACTGCCCGTTGAAAACAACGAAACAACGCCCGAAGCAACTACACAAGAGTCTACCGCACCGGAATATACAGGTCCGTATTCAAGCGGATTTGAATACGTCGAAAACGGCGACGGAACCTGCACCATCGTTGGTATAGGCACGTGCAAAGATTTAGACGTCCACGTCCCCCCGCAAATTGACGGTTACACAGTCGTCGGCATTGGTGAGGAAGCATTTGGCGGCTGCAGCGATCTTATCAGCATCACGCTGCCGAACACCGTTACAACGATTGGCGAATATGCATTTGATGAATGCAATCTTCTGGAAAGCATAGTGTTGCCTAACTCGCTTACCGTCATTGCTAAAAACACGTTTCAATCTTGTTATGCTCTTGAGAGCGTTACGATCCCCGACAGTGTTACAGTGATTGGCGACGAAGCTTTTAACAACTGTGAGGGTCTTGTAAGCATTACCATTCCCGGAACTGTTACAGAGATTGGCGCAGGTGCATTCAGTGAGTGTAGAGGTCTTGTGAATGTCACGATCTCCTACGGCGTTAAGGTTATTGGTGGGAGTGCATTCAACGATTGCAATAGCCTTGAAAGTATTGTCATTCCCGAAAGCGTTACCGTTATCGAGGAAGGGTTATTTTTACGTTGTGAAAGTCTGATAAGTGTCACCATTCCCGATGGCGTAACGAGCATCGGTGGTTCTGCATTCTTCGGTTGCAGCAGTCTTGAAAGCATTGCTATTCCAAGCAGTGTTACGGAAATTGGATACGCTGCATTTGAGTTATGCTCAAGTCTTGCTGGTGTTACGATCCCCGAAGGGGTTGTAAAAATCAATGGTGGTGTGTTCTGCAACAATAAATTGCTGACAACTGTCAGCATTCCCGATAGCGTAACGAGCATTGGTGCCTACGCATTCAATGGTTGCAACAGTCTCCAAAGCATCACCATTCCCCAAAACGTTACGGAGCTTAGTCACTATGCATTAGGAAATTGCACCAGCTTGGCAACTATCACCTTTGAAGGCACGGTTGAACAGTGGAAAGCGATGACATTCGGACATGAGTGGAATTGTAATATTCCCGCCACCGAGGTTATTTGCTCCAACGGAGTTGTCCCCTTGAACTAAAAAATATTTGAGCGCCCCATAGGGGCGCTCTTTTTTATTTTCCCAATATCTTTTCTCGCTTTTTTCTCCCTTGGGTGTAGACAAACGCGTGGCGGCGTGGTATAATGTAAGGTAGCGGAGAGGGCAGTTTGCACGCGCTCCCGTTCTGAAAGATTTTTGGGAGGTCAGTATGGAGCTTTTGATCGTTTCGGATTCGCACGGGCGTGCCGAAAATATCCAATCCGCGCTTGAGCGGCAAGTCAAAGCTCCCGATGCCATCCTCTTTTTGGGGGACGGCGCGCGCGACCTTGACCGCCTTTGGGTCTGCGATATGCCCATCTGGGCGGTGCGTGGCAACTGCGATTGGTCATCTTCAGATTACGCCGACCGTACCGAGCGCCTTTTGTATCTTGAGGGACACACCGTTCTTCTTGTGCACGGGCACGAGTGGGGCGTCAAGGGTGGACTTGGTGCACTCATCGCGCACGCGGCGGAGCTGAATGCCGACATCGTTCTGTTCGGACACACGCACAAGCCGACCTTGCAAACCGTCTCTCTTGGCGAGCAGGTGGGCAAAAAGATACTCTCTCGCCCCATGTATCTCTTTAATCCCGGCAGCGTTGGCTACAACGAGGACGGGAAGGGGTGCTCCTTCGGCACGCTTACGCTCAAAGGGGACGCGGTCCTTTTCGGTCACGGCAGACTGTAAAACAAAAAAGACCGCAAAAGCAGTCTTTTTGCTCGTATTTTATACGGGGTCGCCAACCTCTTCAGTGTCTGCAATTTCTGCAGCGTTCTCAAGTGCTGCTTCATAAGCGCTGATAACGCTTGCCTCCAACATCCCACGGAACTGTGCGTTAATGGGATGTACGATGTCGCGGTAGGTGTCGTCGGGGTTTTTGCGACTGGGCATCACAATGAAATATTTGTCGCGCGCGTAGATAACCTTTACGTCGTGAACGGCAAGCTGACCGTCAAACGTAACCGAAACGATCGCTTTCATCGGGCCCTCGTCAAACAGTTTTCTTACTTTGATATCGGTAATCTGCATCTGTAAATCCTCCGTTGATCTTTACTGCTGTCATTATTATACAGCGTTTTTGTGATTGTTATTCAACGGGAAAAGTATCTTTTTGTGAAAGAAAAAGGAATTTTTTCACAGAACTGTCACAAAATTGGAAGATTTGTCATATATGAAAATAAAGTCCCCCGAGGACTTGGAAAGGGGAGCGCGATATGGCTCTGGAAAACACACACTACGGGCACGTCCGCATTGGCGAAATGCTCAAAGACTGCCACAGCATTTTCTTTATTGGAATCGGCGGCATCAGTATGTCGGCATTGGCACAGATCTCGCTCTCTCTCGGCTACACCGTGGGTGGCTCGGACCGCTCCGAGAATGCACAGACCGCGCAGCTGCGTGGAATGGGTATTCCCGTATTCGCATCGCACGATGCGGCAAATATTGCACACTACGATGCGGTTGTTTACACAGTCGCCATCGGTGCCGATAACCCCGAGTATCTTGCCGCGCAGGCGGCAGGCAAGCCGCTCCTTTCCCGTGCCGACTATTTGGGATATTTGATGGTCTCTTATCGCCATCGCATCGGCATTGCGGGTATGCACGGCAAAAGCAGCTGCACGGCAATGTGCGCGCAAATCTTTTTGCAAGCCACCAACGCCACCGTCCTTTGCGGCGCAGAGCTCCCCCTGCTTGGCAACTCCACCTGCTGCATTGGCAGCGAGCAGGAGCACTTTGTTTTTGAGGCTTGCGAGTATATGGACTCCTTCCTCGACTTTAACCCCACCTTAGCAGTCGTGCTCAACGTGGGGATGGACCACCCCGATTACTTCCAAAGCATGGAGCAAATACACGCGTCCTTCCTCAAGTACGCACGCCGCACGGGGGAAGGTGGCACCGTCCTTTACAATGCCGACGATGCCGAGAGCGTGTTGGCACTGAAAGCCTTTGAAGGGCGTCACGTCACGTTCGGTATCGAAAGGACTGCAGACTACACAGCACGCAACATTCGCCATGAGGGGGGCGTCACTTCGTTCGAGTTTTGGGGCGGGGAAGTCCTTTTGTGCCACGTCAAGCTGCACACGTTTGGCAAGCACAACGTTTACAATGCCTTGGCGGCGGCAGCGGCGGCAAGTCTTTGCGGCATCTCGCCCGACCTGATCGCAAAGGCGCTCGAATCCTACGCCGGCACAAAGCGCCGCATGGAATACAAGGGGCTTTTGAACGGTGCTACCGTTTACGACGATTACGGCCACCATCCTGTCGAAATTACGGCAACGCTTTCGGGTGCGAGGGAGATGGGATACAAGCGCATCCTCTGCGCCTATCAGCCACATACGTATAGCCGCACCGCAAAGCTGTTTGACGAATTTGTGCGCGCCTTCGATTTTGCCGACCGCACCTATTTTGCCGATATTTACGCCGCACGCGAGGAGAACGTCTTTGGCGTCAGCTCCCAAGGGCTTGCCAACGCCATTGGGGAGAGTGCCGAATACTGCGGCAGCTTCTCTCAAGTAGCCACATCGCTGATGCGTGATGCAAAAGTGGGGGATTTGGTTATCATCATGGGCGCGGGAGATATTTATAAGGTTTACGACTTCTTGGATCTTCAAAAAAACTGATACTTCCAAAAATGAAGGAGAAAAGAATGAAAAAAGCAATTTTTTCACCCACCGATATCCTCTTACCAAAGGGGAACTTTGAGGCTTGGTCGGTCATCGCCTGCGACCAATTTACATCCAACGAGGAATACTGGCAGTCGGTCAAGGCTGCGGCAGGGGAGCACCCCACCACACTCAACCTCATCTATCCCGAGGTCTATCTTGGCAAGACCGATGCTACCGAAATGACCGCAAGCATAAATAACGCTATGCAAAAATACGTCACGGACGGCATTTTTGAGGAATATCCCAACGCGCTGATCTACGTTGAGCGCACCCAGCGCGACGGCAAGCTCCGTTGCGGTATTGTGGGCGCGGTTGACCTTGACGAATACGATTACAACGCGGGCTCTACCTCACGCATCCGCGCGACCGAAAAAACGGTGCTTGAGCGCATCCCACCGCGTGTCGATATCCGCAAAAACGCCACCTTGGAGCTGCCGCACATCCTGATGCTGATGGATGACACCGCGCGCGCCATCGTGGAGCCGCTTGCCGCTCTTGCCGAAAGCGGAAAAATGCAAATGCTCTATGACTTTGACCTGATGCTGGACGGCGGACACCTACGCGGATATCTTATTCCTGCGGACCTTGCGGACGGCATTTGCCAAAAGATCGAGGCGCTTGGAGAGCTGCACGGCGGCATTACGCTGGCGGTTGGTGACGGCAACCACTCCTTGGCAACCGCCAAGGCTTGCCGCGCCTTGAAGCCTACCGAATGCAACCGCTATGCGCTTTGCGAGGTGATGAACATCCACAGTGAGGCGCTCGTATTCGAGCCCATCTTCCGCACGGTAGAGGGCGTTGATGCCGAGGTGCTGCTTGCCGATTTCAAGGCATATCTTGCCGCACCTGCCAACCAAAACGCAGGCAACGCACCGCAAGAGATCACCTTTGTGTGCGGCACGCTTCGCGAGGTTGTGATTGCCGAGCAACCGCCCCACGCACTCGCGGTGGGAACGGTTCAGCAGTTTCTTGATGCTTACCTTGCCGATAAAGCCGGTGCCGTTATCGATTACATCCACGACG
>JAZNYU010000205.1:0-3802 GCA_045594605.1 Eubacteriales bacterium | reverse complement strand
CATTAGCATTGATTACGGTGAAAGCATTGAGGTTCCCGCAGATGAAGCGTTTTTGGGATCCTTTACTTCCATCGAGTCGCTCTTTCCCATCAACGTACTTGCCCAAAACGAGATTCAAAACCTGCGTTGCAGCTATGATGCGGACTGGGACGAGATTGTAATCGAATTTGATTACAGTGACGAGAATAATACAACCTTGCAATACAAATATGCCCTTGCCGCAGATGGCAGTTACGTTGACGTCACCGTCACCGAGCTTATTGACGGCGTTGAGGAAGGCACCTACTCCTACTACTTTGAGGAAGACCCCGACCTTGAAATCGAACTGCCATAGGAAAATAATAAAACGTTAAAATCTAAAACAGCCACCCCGAGGGGTGGCTGTTTTGTTGTTCTAATTCAAACTCTTTGGCAACCCAAGTGGTTCTCCATCAAGTCGAACAAT
Organism: Eubacteriales bacterium; assembly: GCA_045594605.1. Classification (GTDB taxonomy): domain Bacteria; phylum Bacillota; class Clostridia; order Oscillospirales; family CAG-272; genus UMGS1865. The sequence goes on along the minus strand of JAZNYU010000205.1, from coordinate 3,357 downwards.
TTTTCTTCGGTTGTTAATGGCTTTGGCTTTTTTCGCATTTTATTGATAATTGTGGAAACTGCACCAAATATCCAAATCACGAGCAGAAGTGGAAAAGTGAGGATGCCAAGCAACACCAAAAGAAACTTATCAGAAGCTTTACGCGCCTTTGTGCGATTATCCTCAGCGGTATAATATCTGATAGTTCCTCTAAATTCAATTTGGCCGTTTTCTTCCTCGAATTTGGAAATAAACCAATTTCCGAAACCGTGCCCTCCTTCTATACCAAATTCGATTTCGTCAAGTCCTACGCTCACAATATATCCATCAATATAAAAATATCTTCTGTTGTCTTCTTGGGAGGAATTTAGAACATTCATAAACTGTTCTTTTGAGCCATCAAAGCGGAAAGCATATTCTTTTGCCAATTTCATTTCTTTCTTTTTCATTTTTTCGCCCTATTTCTCGCTGCCGTCAATGTGTTTTTCAACAACATCGTTATCGTCATAGGTCCAACGCCGCCGGGTACGGGGGTGATGGCAGAGGCAATGGGCTCAACCGATGCAAAGTCGACGTCGCCTGTCAATTTGCCGTCTTCGCGGCGGTTCATGCCAACGTCGATGACGACCGCTCCGGGCTTGACCATGTCGGCGGTGACAAAGTCGGCTTTGCCGATGGCAACAACCAAAATGTCCGCCGTGCGCGTAATTTCGGAGAGGTTCTTTGTGCGGCTGTGGCACACGGTGACCGTTCCGTTTGCGTGGAGCAAGAGCATTGCCATGGGCTTGCCAACAATGTTGGAGCGCCCGATAACCACGCACTGCTTGCCCGAAATTTCAACACCCGTGCGCTCAAGGAGCGCCATAACGCCCGCGGGGGTGCAGGGCAAAAAGCTATAGTCGCCGATCATAATTTTGCCCACGTTGTAGGGGTGAAAGGCGTCTACGTCCTTTTCGGGATCGATGCGAAGCAACACCTCGGTCTCGTCCAAGTGCTTGGGCAGCGGCAGCTGCACGAGAATACCGTGAATTTCGTTGTCGCGGTTTAAAGCATCTACCAATGCATTGAGCTCCATTTGTGTGATACAGTAAGGCAATTCGTATACACGGGAATAAAATCCAACCTCCTCGCAGGCTTTTTTCTTGTTACGAACGTAGACCTGCGATGCGGGATTTTCGCCTACAATGATCACTGCAAGGCCGGGCACAAAGCCGTTTTCTTTTTCAAATTGTGCCGTCTCGGCTTTGATTTCTTCACGAATTTGTGCCGAGATCAGTTTACCGTCAATTCTTGTTGCCATTGTCTGTTTCCCCTTCTGCGGCAAGCTCTGCTTCCACCTTTTTGGCAGTCTGATAGGCAGCTTCCTCAACATCGAGCAGACGAGCGCGCTTGCGTGTCAGAATGCTCAGGACGAGCAAGGCAACGCCCGCACCGATGAAGCAAGCAAGTCCCAAAAGCTGCGAGATGCGAATGTTGGTGCCGGGAACGTAGAGACTATCGGTGCGGAAGCCCTCGATGAACATACGTCCAAAGCCGTACCACGTAAAGTAGAACAGTGCGATCTGCCCATGGAATCTCTTGTGCTTGTAAATGATGTTTGCGATCACAAAGCCGAGAATGTTCCATACGCTTTCGTAAAGGAAGGTGGGGTGATAATAGAAGGTGTAGCCAAACTGCTGCAGCCCCATACGGAAGGTGTGGAAGATGGTCCCCTCACCCGATGTCAGCACCAATTCTTTGTTGAAAAAGAAGAAGCGCGTAGTGTCCCCAATGGCGTAGCCGTATGCCTCACCGTTGAAGAAGTTGCCCCAACGTCCCATTGCCTGCGCGATCATAACACCGGGGGCTGCCATATCAAACAGCTTGCGCCAGGAGATCTTTTTGACAAGACACATGATCACAATACCCAAGCATCCGCCAATAATGCCGCCGTAAATGCCGAGTCCGCCGTTCCAAATGGCGATCGCCTCGCCAAAGGTCTTGTATTGGTCAAGCGTTGTCAGTACGTAGTAGGCACGTGCGCCGATCACACCGAGAATAACGGTGAGCAGGGCGATGTCGATGATGTCATCCATAATCACGTGCTCATTCTTTTTGCCGCGGAAAATGACGTACGCCACGGCGCAAATGATGCCCAGGGTGATGATCAGACCGTACCAGCGAACCTCAAGCTTGCCAAAAAGCGTAAAGGCAATTTTATTCAGCTCCATTTCCCCAATGCCAAGACCGGGGAAAGAAACGATAGTTGTTTCTTCAAACATAAACGTTCTCCTTTCTGTCGAGAGGTCACCGAGGGCGAACGACCGACATTGCAAAATATTCGTTTTGATAAAGCGTTCTCAAGAGCTCCTCAAGCTCCTCTTTGGTAATGGATTGCAAAACGGTGGGTACGTCAAAGATTTCGGAGCCGTCAAACACAAAGGAGAGGAGTCGGTTTGCAATCTCGTCGGTGGAGTCGTAAGCGCGGATCTCGTCGGCGTACATCACGCGGCGGCAGCGCTCAAAGTCCTCTTGCGAAAGTCCTGTTTTTTGAGCATTGTCGATGTAATCGATCAAGGCATCGTAGACTGCTTCGGGATTTTCGGACTCGCCCGAGATGCAATTAAACGCAAAGCGCTCGGTGGAGGAATAGCCGTGCGAGAAGGAGTGCGAGATCAAGCCACTCTCAAACAGGTCGGCGTAAAATCTGCCTGCCTGCGAAAAGAGGATCTCGTTGAGCAGCGTGATGGCAAGATCACGGTGCAGTCGCTCTTGGGGCTTTTGGGGCAGGACGTTATCCTTGATGCCAATGTTGAAGATGGGCTTTGCCACCTGCATTTTGGTCTCGATGCGCGCGCGGCGAACCGCTTTGGGCTCTGTGGGATACACGCGGCGCACGGTGGGCTTTTCCTCTCGTGCGGCAGGCAGGATGCGGTCGGCACCCGCCACCACCGCCCCGGGGGTGATGTTTCCGCACACAACAAGCGCCATATTCTCGAGGCGGTAGAAGGCATCGTAACACTTGTAAAGCAACTCAGGCGTGATCTTTTGAATGGTTTTGACCGTGCCAACGATGTTTTTGCGCACGGGGTTTTTGTGATAGAGTGCCGAGAGCAAATTGAGGTAGGCACGCTCCCACGGACTGTCCTCATCCTCACGGATCTCCTCGGCAATGATGCCACGCTCACGCGCGACCGATTCTTCGGTAAAGTGTGGCTGGGTAACAAAGGTCAAAAGCTCGGCAAGCGCCTCCTCGGCGTTTTCGGTGCAACCGAACAGATATGCCGTTTTGTTGTAATCGGTATAGGCGTTGGAGTCGGCTCCCAGCGCCGAAAAACGGGTAAAGGTGTCGGTGCCGTCGGGCGCTTCAAAGAGCTTGTGCTCCAAAAAATGCGCAAT
>JAZNYU010000204.1:0-2608 GCA_045594605.1 Eubacteriales bacterium | reverse complement strand
GAGCGGAATATCGACGTCGATGTTCTTCAGGTTGTTGTGGCGCGCACCCTTGATGTGCAGGAATGCACCGTTGCCCTCGCGGCGGTATTTGGGAATATCGATCGCCTTTTTGCCGGATAAATACGCACCTGTGATGGATTTTTCGTCCTTCATGATCTCCTCGGGCGTGCCTGCAGCAACCACTTTGCCACCGTGAATGCCCGCGCCGGGACCGATATCGAGAATGTAATCGGCACTCTCCATGGTCTCCTCGTCGTGCTCAACAACGATGACCGTGTTGCCAAGGTCGCGCAGGCGCTTGAGAGTGGCGATCAGCTTGGAGTTATCGCGCTGATGCAGACCGATGCTGGGCTCGTCCAGAATATAAAGCACGCCAACGAGTGCCGAGCCGATTTGTGTAGCAAGGCGGATGCGCTGTGCCTCGCCGCCCGAAAGCGTTCCCGCTTTGCGGGAAAGGGTGAGATAATTGAGCCCCACGCTGACAAGAAAGCCAAGGCGAGAACGGATCTCCTTTAAAATTTCGCTTGCGATCTGTTTTTCGGTCTCGCTCAACTCAAGTGCATTGACAAAATCAAGTGCATCAACGATGGAAAGCGAGCAAAGCTCGTGAATGTTCTTCCCTCCCACGGTGACCGAAAGAGATGTGGGTGAGAGGCGCTGACCGTGACACTCGGGGCACGGTGCTTCCTCAATGAATTGGTTGTAATATTCGTTGCCGTACATTTTCATACGGTTTTCGATCATTGGAACAATGCCTTCAAACTTGGCAAGCTGATGGTGATCCTCCTTGCCAAACCAGCGGTGAACCTCGTATTTTTCATCCCCCGTACCGTAAAGAAGCATTTGGTATTGCTCGGGAGTAAAGTCCTTAACGGGTGTCTCCATGGTAAAGCCGAAGCGTTTGCCGACTGCGGCAAACAAAGGACCGTTCCAGCTTTCCTCCTCCAAGGTCTTAAAGCCATTTACGGCAATTGCACCTTCGGAAAGAGAGAGGTTTTTATTAGGGATCAGGCGGTTGACCGCAATGGTCTGCATCTCGCCAAGTCCTGCACAGTGCGCACACGCACCTGCAGGATTGTTAAAGGAAAACATGCGCGGCTCAAGCTCGCCAAAGGAAATGCCATGCTCCTCGCAGGCGTAGTTTTGGGAGAATTCAAGCTCTTTTGGCTCTCCCTCGCGCGGAACAGTGACAATGGTAACATGTCCGTCAGCCGCGCCGAGCGCGTTTTCAACCGAGTCGGAAAGACGGGATGCGATCCCCTCTCGCATAACGAGACGGTCGACAACGATGTCGATGGTGTGTTTTTTGTTCTTATCAAGTTTGATCTCCTCGGAGAGATCGTACATATTTCCATTAACACGCACGCGCACGTATCCGCGCTTGCGCGCGTCGGCAAACACCTTTTCGTGCATGCCCTTTTGCGCACGCACAACGGGAGCGAGCACCATAAAGCGCTCTCCCTCGGGAAACGTCAGAATACGGTCGATAATCTGGTCCACCGTTTGCTGACGGATCTCCTTGCCGCAGATCGGGCAATGCGGAATACCGATGCGCGCGTAAAGCAGACGCAGATAGTCGTAAATTTCGGTGACCGTGCCCACCGTTGAACGCGGATTACGCGAGGTGGTCTTTTGGTCGATGGAGATCGCGGGCGAGAGACCTTCGATGGAATCGATGTCGGGCTTATCGAGCTGACCGAGGAACATACGCGCGTAGGATGACAGCGACTCGACAAAGCGGCGGTGCCCCTCGGCATAGATGGTGTCAAAGGCAAGCGAGGATTTACCCGAGCCCGAAAGTCCCGTAACAACGACCAGCTGATCGCGCGGGATCTCAACGTCTATATTTTTCAAATTGTGCACCCGCACACCGCGGATGGTAATCTTATTGGGCATAAAAACTCCTGTTTTTGATGGATTTTGATGGACGTATGGCGTTTTTCGCCACTTTTAGGGTTTGTGACGGGGGGCATCAATCTTTCCCTCGCGCAGCTTTTTGATCTCGTCGCGCAAGTAAGCAGCCTTTTCAAATTCGAGGTGCTGCGCCGCTTTTTTCATCTCAACGGTGAGCTCGGCAATCAGCTTTTCGCGCTCGGTCTTGGAGAGCTTTCTGCTTGCCTTTTCGGCAAGTCCCGCACGGGTGCGGATTCCGCCCTCCTCCTTGGAGCCTACCTCAATAATATCACGCACACCCTTGACAACCGTCTTGGGGGTAATGCCGTTTGCTTGGTTGTAGGCATTCTGAATCTCACGGCGACGGTTGGTCTCGGTAATGGCTGCACGCATCGAGCGTGTAACGGTATCGGCATACATAATGACCTTGCCCTCGGCGTTACGCGCGGCACGTCCGATGGTTTGGATGAGTGAGCGCTCGGCACGCAAAAAGCCTTCTTTATCGGCATCCAGAATGGCAACGAGGGAAACCTCGGGAATATCCAATCCCTCACGCAAGAGGTTGATGCCAACGAGGACGTCGAACACGCCCAGTCGCAGATCGCGGATGATCTCCATGCGCTCCATGGTTTCTACGTTGTGGTGGATGTATTTTACCTTCAGTTGGTTCTCAAGCAGATAGTCGGTCAGATCCTCCGCCATCTTGGTGGTGAGG
>JAZNYU010000203.1:0-2112 GCA_045594605.1 Eubacteriales bacterium | reverse complement strand
CTGTCTTTATCTGCTTTTCTTTTTTGTGAGAGTGCTTTTTGGAAGGGGTGCGGGGGAACTCTTTTTCGCTGAAAAAGGTTCCCCCGCAATCATTCAAAAATCAATCTTTATGCAAAGCCGCGCCGATTACGGTGCCGAATTGAGCGTTTTCGGGGATAACGAAGCGGACGCCGAAGCTGTCGCCAAGAGACTCGAAAACGTTGCGAATAGGCTCGATGGTGGTCAGGTTACCAATGAGGACGATGTCACGGATATTGTAGCTGCGTGCGGCAAAAATGGAAAGCATTGCAACCGTTTCGGCAACGAGGTTGGAGATGCCGAGTGCGAGGTCGGCGCTGGTTGCGATATCCGAGACCTTGCCAAAGTTTGCGGCGGTGAGGTTCTCGTTAATGCCGTGATAGGAGCGGTTTTGTGCAATGTCCTTGATGCGCAGGTCGACGTTGTCAAGGTTTCCCTCGGTGGCGAGCTTTTCAATGTGCTCGATGGTGTCCACACCAATGAGCTTGCGAGAAAGTCCGATCAGCGTTCCGCCGCCAACACCCGTGCCGCCAAGATACTTGATCTCGTGTCCGTCACCTGTGCGCTTGGCGTGGTTGATGGCAGTGCCCGTGCCCATGCTGACAACGATGGCTTCCTCAAGCCCCGAAAGGTAAAGACCGCCCACACCGCTGCTGGTGAACTCGGGGACGGGCGTGCAGGGCAGATTGTAGATCGAATCCTTTACGTAAACCGAGCCTGCACCCGTCATCATAATGCGGTCAATGTCCGAGAGGGTGAGCCCGTTTTCGGCGGTGAATTTGCCAAACGCGCCGTAGATCGAGGTCAAGGGGTCGGTCGCACGCACGAATTGCGGAGCGATCAGCTCCTGTTTTCCGTTTTTCTTCTGGCGAAAGCCCACAATTTTGGTGGTGGTTCCGCCTACGTCAATGCCAATTACGGTTCTATTCATCCTAAAAACTGTCCTTTCTAAACTTTTCTGGATTTATTATAACATCTACTTGTAAAAATTGCAATAATATGTTATAATATTTTATAAAGATTTTTTGAAAGGGGGAGAGAGAATGGCATTTGATGCAGGAATGCTTGCGTGTATGATCGCAGAGGTCAAGTCTGTGGCGCTCGGTGCGCGCATTGAAAGAGTCTTTCAGCCGGAGCGCGACGAGATCGTTTTGCAGATGCGCAGCCTTGAGGGCGGAAAGCGCCTTTTGATCAATGCAGGCTCGTCTAATCCCCGTTTCGGTTTTACCAACGAGCAAAAGGAAAATCCCCAATCTCCCCCCATGCTTTGCATGCTTTTGCGCAAGCACTTGCAGGGAGCAAAGCTTGCGGACGTTCGTCAGGAGGGCTTTGAGCGCGTTGTCACGCTGGAGTTTGAAACACGCGACGAAATGGGCTTTGACTGCCGCCGTTATCTCGTTTGCGAGATCATGGGCAAGCACAGCAACCTGATGCTCCTTGGCGACGAGCGCCGCGTTATGGCGGTGCTGCACCCCGTTGATTTTTCCACCTCGGCACTCCGTCAGGTTTTGCCGGGTATGACCTATGAGCTCCCCCCACCGCAGGAAAAGACCGATCCGCTCACCACTACCAGCGAGAGATTCTGGGCGCTTTGGAAAGAAGCCGCCCCCGAACGCCCTGCCGATAAGTGGATCAGCACGACCTTCCTCGGCATCTCCGCGGCAGTTGCACGCGAGATCGTTTGGCGCACCTCGGGTGCGACCGATACCCCCGTCAGCTTTTGCCGCGTGGATAAGCTGTGGGAGAACTTTGATGCGATCGTTGGAATGATCCGCTCGTCGACCTACACCCCCACAATGGTTCTGTCCGGCAGCAAGCCCGTCGAATATGCGTTTTGTGAGCTCCGACACTATGGCTCGGATTTTGAACTTCGTCCTTATGAGAGTGCGGGGCAAATGCTGGACGACTTCTTCCACACGCGCGACAGAGAAAATCACATCCGCCAACGCGCGGCTGATATTCTGCGGATTTTGACCAATGCCGATGCGCGTTTGCGCAAAAAGATGGAGCTGCAGCGTGGAGAGCTTGCCGATTGCGAGAGGGGAGAGGAATACAAAAAGTATGCCGACCTCATTACGGCAAACCTGTATCAGC
>JAZNYU010000202.1:0-12391 GCA_045594605.1 Eubacteriales bacterium | reverse complement strand
TGAAAAAATTATGCTTTTTACTCGTTTTTCTGACACTCCTTTTGTGCGGTTGTAACCTTGCAAAAGAGGAAACGCCGAATACAACCACACCCGAGGTGACAACACCTGCGGAAAACCAACATGAGCACATTTTCAAAACCGAGGTCTTCATCGAGCCTACCTGCGACAAGCCCGGACTGAAAAGAGAAGTCTGTGAGTGTGGCGAAATGATAGAGACCAATTTTGACGTTACCGGCGAGCACCACTATGACGATTTTACTTGCACAAAAGAACCCACCTGTGCCGAAGCGGGTGAGCGAGTAGATCGGTGCGTGACCTGCGGTGATCGTAAAATAATCTCCATTCCCCCAACAGGCAAGCACCTTTGGGGAGAGACAGTCCTGACGCAAGAGCCCACCTGTATTAAAGAGGGGGAACAAGCTGCTACCTGCACCGTTTGCGGTGCCATTCAAAAGGAGAGTGTTCCCACCACGGGCGAGCACAGTTATGTGGATGCTATTTGCAAATGGTGTGGCGAAAAGGATGCATCCGTTCCGTTTTTGTGTGGGGATGCGCTCTTCTCCTACGTCATCGTTTATGACGAGCACGCATCCGATTACACCGTTCGCGCGGCAGAGTATATCGCCGCCGAGATCGAGGCACGCACGGGCATTCTTCTTCCCGTTATGCCCATTGACGCATCCGACACAGAAAACGCCCACGAGATCGTTGTAGGCGAGACGGTTCGTCCTATTTCGCAAGATCTGAATGCTCCAACCGAGGGCATGGAATTTGCGCTCCTTGCCAACGAGGACCATGTAGCCATCGAGGGCGACTACTTCATTATTGCCGCCGCGGCGTACTATTTTGTACAGACTTGCATTCCCACATCCGTTTTTGACGTTGACGTTCCCCAAACCGTCAGCATCTGTGCCCCCGTCGTGCAAAAGGCCAAAAGCTTTATTTTGCTCGTCGGTGACGGCATGGGTCCCAACCAGACCAAGCTATTTGAAGCCTACAAAAATGCAAATATCGCCGATTACAGTGACGGCGAAGATTTCTTCTATGGTTATCTGTTCCCCCATATCGGCGAGGCCAAAACCAATTCGCTCTCGGGCGTTACCGACAGTGCCGCGGCAGGAACTGCGCTCGCATCCGGTTATAAGACCGTTAACGGATACATCGGTAAGGACGGCAACAAAAATGACGTTCCATCCTTGACCGAGCTTGCGGCAGGCAAGGGCAAGGCGACCGCCGTAATGTCCACCGAGGCGCAAACGGGTGCTACTCCCGCATCCTTCTCGGCGCACGCCAACAGTCGCAACGATAGTGCCGATATTCTTGCCTCGCAGGCAAAATTGATCGAGGACTGCGGCACGGTCATCGATTGCAATTACAATTTCTACACCGACGCCGAAATCGAAGCTCTGCGCGCCGCGATCCTCAAAAATCTGGCATCGCTTTCCCTCGATGAGGACGGCTTCTTTCTGTTGTACGAGGAAGCCTATATCGACAAGCATTGCCACAGCAACGATACAACAAAGACATACCTTGCCATGCTGCGCTTCAATCAGGCGATCGCTCTGTTTATGGAGTATGCGTTCTATCATCCCGACACCATGGTCATCATCACAGCCGACCACGAAACGGGCGGCTTGCAGATCGACAACAACGGCGAATTTCAATATACGTCAGGCAGTCACACCGCCACAAACGTGCCTGTGTTTGCCTACGGCGCCGATGCCGCGGTCTTTGACGGAGCGATCATTGAGAACGTGCAGATCCCCAAAACCATTGCCGCTCTGTTTGGCGTTGCAATAGAGGGGACAAACCCGTGGCAGTATCCCGCGCTCGTTCCTGCTTCGTAACTGAACACAAACCCGAAAAGGAGAACAGAAAGTGAAACGGATCCTTTTATTATTCCTTGCGTTGACTCTTTTGCTCACTGCGTGTGTGCAAAAAGGGGAGCCGCCCGCTCCCGCGGGGACGACCACGCAAGAGGCAACACAAGATAGCACCACACCCGCGACCACCACACCCGAGACCACGCCGCCCGAGGTGCCGCACGAGCATTCTTTTGGTGATGCAACCGTTACCAAAGAGCCCACGTGTGTGCAAAACGGCACTCAAATCGCCTATTGCGCTTGCGGTGAGAGCGAGGAGACAGAGATCCCTGCTACGGGCAGACACCGTTACCTTGACAACGTTTGCACGGTGTGTCAAAAAGAAGAGCTTTCGCTCATTCCCGTCAACTCGAATTATGATGCCGATGGGGATGGAAAAAAGGATATTTACTATTTTTCTACCGATCCCGCGCAACGCTGCTTTGACGGCACTTGGCTTTGGGCAGGGGACTATGACAAGAATCTTTCTCAAAGTGTCAGCAAATCACGTGCCGCCGAGATCGATCATTGGTACGTAGAAGCAAATAGCACAAATAAGCTGGTCTATCGCATCAGCGTTCCCGAGAGCGGTATGTATGAAATGATCTTACATATGCGCCTCAAGGATGGGAACGAGAGAGGTGCAAAATACACCTTTAACGAGGGCACACCCGTTGAGCAGGTGTTCCAAACCTCGCACGCCTTTGACAGTAAAACGCTTGAAGAGGCACAAAACGAAACGATCGGCACGTACATGTACGGTATTTTCGTTTACCTGCAGAGCGGCGAAAACATCTTTTCTATCGAGTGCGCTTCTCAAAGCCCAAAAACGCAACACTTCCGTGAGTTCTTTTTTGTAAAGGACCAAACGGAGCACAGTCACGATTTTGAATCCATCGGCATTACCAAGCAGCCTGCCTGCAACATGGCAGGGGAGCAAACGCTCGTTTGCGCTTGCGGAGAAAGCCGTACCATTCTTATTCCCAAAACAAGCGAGCACGCCTTCAAGGAGGGCATCTGCACGGTTTGCGGTGAGGCGGATATTCCGCTTTATGCAAGCACCTCGCACTACGATGCCGACGGCGACGGGCAAAAGGACGTTTATTATTTTTCCACCGAGCTAAGCAATGCCGCAAAAGAGGGAATTCACCTCTGGGCGGGGAATTATGACGGGACGCTTTCCGCTTTTGAACAACCGCTGACCGTTGGCGGACATCAGCATTGCTACGTTTCTGCCAACAGTACCCAGCAAATCGTTTATTACGTAACGGTTCCCGAGGCGGGCGTTTATGAAATGATCCTTCATATGCGCCTCAAGGACGGTTCAGAGCGCGGTGCAAAGTACTTTATCAACGAGGGCAGCGACCACGAGCAAATTTTTGAGACCTCGCACGCCTTTGACTCCCAAACCCTGGAGCTTGCAAGAAACGAGACCGTTGGTACGTATATGTACGGTGTTCGCGTCAGTCTCGTAGCGGGCAAAAACAGCATTAAAATCACCTGCGCATCGTCAAGCCCCAAAACGCAGCACTTCCGCGATTTTTACTTTGTCAAAATCGGAGAAGCTCATCAGCACGACTATTGCTTGCGGAGTCTTGTTCGCGAGCCCACCTGCATGCAGGTGGGCGAGGTTGCTTACTTCTGCTCTTGCGGTGAGAGTCGTATCGGCACACTCCCTGCAACCTATCAACATACATACGTAGAGGATATTTGCACTGTTTGCGGGCAAAAGGATCTCGGCGTTGGCATTGTTGATTATGCGTTCCTTTCCAACAAAGCCGGCTTTGCGGGCGGTACGCTTTCTTTTGTTCCCGACGTGAACGGTGCTTACATGCTTTATTGGGGGAACGAGGATGGCAAGCTGCCTGGCTATACCGAGCTTGGCACCTTTACCGCCTATGCCGGGCGGATGAACCGCTATTCCATCAACCAATACACCGCCATTCCCGAGGGAGCTACCCAACTGCTGGCGGTCAGCTCCATCAATCCCCACTATACGTATTCCTTTACGATCCCCACAGAGCGGTTGTTCACTTCTCAAAAGCTTTACACCTTTGGTGCACTTTCCGATACGCACCAAGGCACACGCTACGGACCTGAGAGCTTGTCGTATGACCGATTGGTCAACGCCGGAAAGATCCTTGCCGAGAAGAATGCCATCCTGATGGGCATCAACGGTGATATCACCTATATCAATCTGGAATTTGAATATGCTCTGCACGCCGATGCCGTAAAGGAGATCTATACGTTTGCACCCGATATGCCTGTTTTCACCACTACGGGAAATCACGAAAGCAGAAATCCCTATCCCTTTAACAAGGGAATGTACCTCAAATACACACGCGATCTTGTGGATTACGAAAGCGACATTTCCTACGTTTACAGTGACGGAAACGACCTTGACTATGTTGTTGAGCTGCCCGATGGAAGCGTGATCATCTTTTTGCATCAAGTTTATTACGATTACGGCAAGCCCGACTCGCGTTTGATGGAGGACTATCAGCTCGATTGGCTTGGGAATCGTTTGGAGCAATACAAGGATCGCACGGTTTTCCTCTTTTTCCACTCCCAAATGCAGGGAAAGGTCGGGGATTTCGATGATTATGGCACTTCCCTTGAGATGACGACCAACACCGAGGATTATAAGCGATTGGACGCCTATTTCAAGCAATACACCAACGTCATCTTTTTCAACGGGCACACCCACAACAGCTTTGATGTTGTTTTCTCCGAGCAATACGGCGATCGTTTGATCAACACCTATGGCGGAGAATACGCAACGCTCGTTCATATCCCGTCACTGGCACAGTCCCAGTTGGGGCATATCGTCCACGTTTACGAGGATTGCATTGTGTTTGAAGGCTACCATTTTGGCAAGGGAGAAGCCTTTGCTTACGCCACCTTCATTATCGAAAAATAACAATTTTTCCACTTTTTTGAAAGGGAATTGGGCTCTTCTTGGGCTCAATTCCCGTTTTTGCGCTGTTTTTCTCATTTTAGAACATTTTGCTACTATATATATAAAAGTATTTTTTAAAAAAAGGTTGACAAAAGGGCGATGTTGTGTTATAATGTCGGCGTGATGATGTGATGGCATTTCACAAAATCAACAAACAATCTTCACATTGAAAAGCAATACAAAATCGGGGTGTGGCACAGCAAGGCACGTGCGAAGCCTCGTGCCGTTAAAACGGCAGCTCGGCGGTTCGGTCCCCTCACCAATCGCACAAGATAACAAAAATAGCAAAACAACATTTTCTCGGGGTGTGGCACAGTTTGGTAGTGCGCTTGGTTCGGGACCAAGAGGCCGCAGGTTCGAATCCTGTCACTCCGACCAATTTCGTAACGTCAAAGAAATCAGTCCTTTTTAACAAAATAAGGGCTGATTTTTTAAAAATCACAGATTTTTTCCAATTTGCTTAAAAAGGGCAGAAAAGTGTAACCTTTTGGAGCAAATGACGAGATATGTATAGAACCGCTCTTTGTATTTGTTATCTCGATTTTACAAATCCTTTTTCGGAGGAACTTATTTTGATCTATTTGTATTACGGTGCCGCACTGGCATCCTGCTTATTGACTTTTGCATTTTTGTTTTTCTTACGGAATAAAGACATCTTTGGAGAGCGCTTGAGCAACGCACGGTTGGTGGCGCTGGTCTATTCGGCGCTCTTTTTCGTTCGTTTTCTCGGTGGCACACCGCTCATTCAGGAGACCATAGGTCTCAACGTTTATTCGCCGTTTGGTCCGCAGGGCGGTGCAAAGGTTATTTTGTCGGCGCTTTTGTTCTGGCTTATTTACACCGTTCAGCTCGCCGCAATCACCTATCCCTTTTTTGAAAAGCACATCCCGCTCGTAGCCCCCATTGTTCGCTACGTAGCCTTCGCGGTTTATGCAGTCTCCATCGTTGCGCTCCCCACACTCAATCGCGCGCAGGACGGAGACCTTGCCGACGGCTTCCATTACCGTTTGCTCATCTTTGCACTCGAGCTTGGCGTGGGACTTGCTATGGCACTCTTCCAGATCACCAAGCAAAAACGCCCCGTTCTTGACGTCAAGAAGATTTTGTTGACCGTGGCGATCTTTGTTGGCATGTTTGCCATTGCTATGCCGCACTGGGTACCGCAAGCACTCTTTGGACTTGGCAGCGACGCCATCCTGATTGAGGACTTTACCCTGACGCACAGACTCTTCCTTTACGGCTCGGTCGTGTTCGCCTTTGCCGTTCATTTCCTGTTTGCAAAATGCGAATACGAGCAAAAGAGATTTGCCCTGCTTTACATCAGCATGGCAACCATGATCTCCTTCTGCTACAATTACGATTTTTCCGTCTTTATTAATCTGCACCAATGGCCCTTGCACCTTTGCAACACGGCAATGTTCATCATTCCCCTGGTGCTCATTTTCAAGATGGAAAAGCTCTATTACTTTACCATCTTCATCAACGTGCTCGGCGCATTTTTTGCAATGATCATGCCGAACACCGACAAAGCAAACTGGCTCTCCTCCTTCTCCATGCAGTTTTGGACGAACCACTACATGGCAATGCTGTTGCCCTTGCTTTTGATGACGCTTAAGATCTTTGCACGTCCCAAAATGAAGCAGTTTGTCTACTCGCTCATTGCCTTCTTCGGCTACTATGCGCTCGTTCTGTTTATGAACGCATGGCTCACCGCACAGGGACATACGGTCGACTTCTTCTTTATCAACTCCGACTTCATCGCTGAAAAGCTGGGCGACTGGGCAGAGAACCTCAGAAAGATCACCTTTGAGTTCAAGCTCGGAGACCTGAATCTTTTGATATACCCCGTATATCAATCGCTTTACTTCGTGGTCTACATCGTGCTCTCCTTTGCTATGTGGTTTATTTACGAGCAGGCATTTGAGATCATCGATACTTACGAAATTATTATGGAAAGGAACCGCAAGATCAAGGCAGACAAACTGGCACTTGAGGTACATCTTGCAGGACGCAGTATGCAGGAACCCATGAATCCCCAAAACGAAGGCAAGCTGATCCTTCGTGATTTCTCAAAACGCTACTCCACCAGCGACGTTTATGCAGTTTACAAGGCAAACCTTGAAATTGACGGCGGCCAGATCTTTGGCTTCCTTGGCCCCAACGGCGCAGGTAAATCCACCATTATCAAATCCATCGTCGGTATTCAGACCATCACCTCTGGACAGATCGAGATCTCGGGCTACGATGCAGAAAAGCAATCGGTAGAAGCCAAAATGCAGATCGGCTTTGTGCCCGACCACTATGCGCTTTATGAAAACCTGACGGGTAGAGAATATATCAACTACATTGCCGACCTTTACAACGTCTCTCGCGAGGATCGCGACCAGCGTATTGGCGAATACGTCAAGAGATTCCGCCTGGAAACGGCGATCGACAACCCGATGAAGACCTACTCCCACGGTATGAAGCAAAAGATCACCATTATGTCGGCACTGGTCCACAACCCCAAGATCTGGATCTTGGACGAGCCCTTGACAGGTCTTGACCCCGAATCCATCTTCCAGGTAAAGGAGTGTATGAAGGAGCACGCATCGCGCGGCAACATCGTATTCTTCTCCAGCCACATCATCGACGTTGTAGAAAATATCTGCGATCGCATCGCAATCATCCGCAAGGGGCAGATCCTTTGCACCAAAACCGTTGCCGAGATCAAGGAAAGCGGCATTCCGCTTGAACAGTTCTATATGGGCATGATCGATGGCAATACGCAGTCTCCCGTATCTGTTAAGGAGGCGGCAGGAAACGCCCTGCCCGAAGGAGAGACGGTATGACGAAGGCAAAGCTCAAAAAGGACGGATTTATGGCATCCTTCCTTGAAAAGTGGCGAGCACTCGTAACACTGGTCAAAATGCAGCTCAAGGAGAAAATGGATCTTGGCTATCTGCGCTCCCGCAAAAAGCTGATCTTTAAAGCCACGTGGCTCTTTATTGAGTTTGCGGCAATCACGGCGATCATTGCGGTGATCTTCCATTTTGTTAAGCTGCTCAGTCTGTTCTCGCTCACGCACGACGTCCCCGTTTCGGTCATCTCGCTGGCGTTTGGCATTATGCTTGCGCTCTCGCTGATCACCGATACCATCGGGTTGATGAAGTCTCTCTATTTTTCCAAGGACAACACCGTTCTTCTTACGTTCCCCGCAACACCCTCGCTGGTGTTCTTCTCCAAGCTTGCCACCTATTACGTGTACGAGTTCCGCAAGAGCTTTATGTTCACCATTCCCATGTTTATTGCATACGGTCTGGTTGTAAGAGGGTATGGCTTGGGAGACCCCAAGGGCTTGCTCTTTTACCCTTGGTTGATCTTAATGTTCATCCTGATCTCCAGTATTCCCGTTTTGCTTGCGGCTCTTTTGTCGATCCCCGCAATGTTCGTTTATCTGTTCCTCAACCGCGTCAAGATCCTGCAGTATCTTTTGTATACCGCAATTGGCGGCAGCGCCATCCTTTTGGTATGGTGGCTCATCGGTCTGATACCCGAGGACATCAACTTTATTGAAAGCTGGGGCAACACGTATTGGGAGATTCAAGCCTTCCTGGACGGTTACGTTTCGGCGTTCGCCCCCATCTATTCCTTTACCGAGCTGATCGTTGGTAGAACCGTAGGACTTTCGAGCGTGGTATTCCACGCAGGAACGCTCCCCAGCCTCTTCCTTTTGGTGGGCATTGGCTGTGTGCTGCTGCTTCTTTGCTTCCTGTGCTCCAAGCCTCTTTTCTACCGTATGGCATCCACTCCCTTTGAGTTCAAAAAGAAGGATAAGATCAAAGCGCGCAAAAACCGCAAAACCTTCCCGTTCCTCTCTGCAGTCAAAAAGGAGTATGTGATCGGACTTCGCTCCAATGCGTTTATCAAGCTTGGCGGTGTGCTGATCGTGATCATGCCCATGGCGATCTACCTGCTCAACAAGATCTACTCCGCAATGGACACCCGTTTTATCGGTACGCAGATGACCGTTTGCTTTAACATCATCATCATTTTGCTGATCATGCTGATGACAAACATTGATATCGCATCTGTTTACAGCCGTGACGGCTCCAGCTCCTACCTCAACAAGGTGCAGCCCACGCCCTATGCGACTCTCCTGATCTCCAAGCTGATCTTCCCAATGATCATCGCGCTTGCGGGATTGCTCTTTACCGTAAACGTATTTGCCATTGAAGCTGGATTCAGCAAGACTGATGCCACCTTGATCGGTATTATGATTTACGGTGTTTACGTTGCACACCTGTTCTCCTGTGCGGAGAGTGACATCATGAACCCGCAATACGAGCAATACGCAACCTTTAACGAGCAGACGAACAACCCCAACGAAACGGGATCGGGCATCAGTGCCATCCTCTTGTCGGCGGTTGTGTTTGCCATCACGTTCTTCCTCTCCTCCCGCAACGATGCGGGCGTATGGCTCAAGCTTGCCATCGTAGCCGTTGTGTTTGCAATCTTTAAGGTATTTACCTACCTTTCCAAAATCAAAGCGTTTTACAAGGAGAAGCAATAATGAAAAAAACAATAGTTATCGTCATCCTTGTGGTTTACGTTGCATCGATTGCAGTAGTCAACTTCTTCGGTCTTGCCATCAAGGAGTTTGACGGCGTTGAATACGTTCAAGAGATCAAATGCAACAGCATCACCGTCATGAACGAAAATCCCAAGACTTACGGCGTGGATAAAATCAACGATGACGGAATTCCGGAATACCGTTTTGATTTTATTGACGGAAAGTACACCAGTGACCCCGAAAGTCTTGCAAGCAACCCCAACGCCGTTCGTATCGACTACGAGGTCCTGCCGCACACGGCAGACGGCTCCAAGATAGACTTAATATTTGAAGAAAAGCCCTACGTCCATTTCGATGAGGAAACAAAAACCTTCGTCTTTTTAAGAAATAACAGAAGCCTTACGGTAACCCTCGTTTCTACCGATGGCTCTAACGTAAAAACAACGATTGTGATCAAGAGCAGATGATCCCCTGAAAAGAACTAAAAGTATTTTAAGAGGAAACATCGAGATTCCATCGTGATAATAAAAATAGTCGAAAGAAATTGAGGTGATAATAACAGGTTTCGCACGTGTCCCAACAAAAAATCGCAACAATCCCATGGAGTATACATTACCCCACAACTATCTCTTAAGGAGGAATGAAAAAATGACAATGAAGAATTTAACCAGACTTTTAGCAGTAGTATTGACCATGGCAACGATGCTTTCGTTTGCCGCTTGCGGACTTTTCGATGATCCGGAAGGTTCTCTCAAGCTCGAATCCTTTATTATTGATCCCACATCCATCAAAACCGAGTACGTTGTTGGTGAGAAGGTAGACTTCTCCGGCATCAAAGCAACCGCAAAGTACAATGACAAGACCCTGAACAAGACCTACACCTTTGCAGATCTGACTATCTCGAACACCGACGGCATTACCGATACCGTTGGCGAAAAGGAAGTCACCGTTTCCTTTACCGACCCTAACCTGGGTGTAAAGCAAGAAGCAAAGATCAAGATCAAGGTTGTAAAGTCCACAACCACCACTCCCGAAAATCCCGATCAGACAACTCCCGAAAACCCCGACGGACCCGACACTCCCAAGGAGCCCGAGCTTGAGGTTATCGGCTTCGATACCCCTGCAGCACTCGTTGAGTTTGCCGCTGCCAACAAAAACGCAGGCAAGCTGAACTACGGTGAGGAAGGCTTCTCCGGCCAGTTTGCAGTTGGCAATCAACTGTACATTATTGGTAACCAAAACACATTCAAACTCAACCCCACCGTTGAGATCTTGAACATCGACACCGATGAAGAAGAGACAACCAAGGAATTCTTTGCCGAAGTGATCATCTCCATCAAAAAGGAAGGTGAGTACGTCGAGCTTACCGCCGAGGCAAAGGATAACAACGTTGTTGAATTTTACGATGGCGACGTACTAATCGCTACCGTTGATACCTACAAGGGCAGCTACCAGTTCAGCGCAGATGCTGCAGATGCAGAGGTTAAGATCTCGGTAGCTCCTTCCGAAGAGCACTACATCGTATACGCAGAAGATTTCCCGCCCATCGTTCTTGAGGCAAAGGTTATCAATGCTTACAACGTATACGAGGCATGGCAGCTGGCTGTAATTGATAACTACAACGAAGAATGGGCTGACTTTAAGGAAGCCAACGGTCTTACCAACGTTGTAGCCAACGGCATCGTTCTGCACAACGACATTCACCTGAGTGCAGAGGACGTTCCCGAAAGCTTCTTCCACGTTACCACCGCTGACGTTGTTTACTACAAGCTCGACGAGAGCGGTGAATTGGTTCCCGTTAAGACCATTCCCGCAGGCACCAAATATCTGAAGGACTGGACGTTCATTTACGAGCACCGCGGTGCGGGCAGCTTTGTAATGGAAGGTAATCTGTTCACCCTTGACACCAAGGGCTTCCCGATCATTCCTTCTCCCGGTGTATTCGGTAAGGATGCAGGCAAGGACTATGAGGAAGACTTCTCCAACGCAGCACTGTTCCGTTTCGTTGTTGCTGATGACGCAGCAGAAGAGGTAGTAACCGTTACCCTGAACAACATGGCACTCATCGGCAACGCCGCAAGAGACAACCTTGTTGATTCCACCGAGAGCCTGGCATCCGCAGGCGGTTTGATCTTCTTCAAATCCGGCGAGGGTGCACAAGTCACAATGAACAACATTATTGGTAACTCTTACTTTATCACCTACTTTACCGAAAATACGACTACTTTGAAGGTAAGCAACTCCAAGTGCTACGACTCTTACCAGAATGCAGCATTCGTATGGGGTGACTCTACCTTTGAGCTGGTTGACTCCTACGTAAACGGCTGCGGTGGTCCCGCAATCATCGCGCAAAGCGTTTGGGAAGAAGACTGCCATCCCATCGTAAACGTAACCGGCGGCGTGCTCGAGACACACCTCAGCGGCCAGGAGATCTGGTTCACCGCTGTTAACGCAAACACGATCGTTGGTCAAATCAAGGCACTTGGCTTTGGCTTGCAGGCAAACGGTCTTGGCAACTTTGTTGACGCAAAGGGCCAGATGAACATCAAGGGCGCTATCATGGCAAAGGGCTCCAGCGCAACCGAGATCGTTACCGGTATTGGTGCACAGGGCTCTATCATGGTTGACAAAGAAGGCATGAACCGCTTCCAGACCGAGGAAAACATCCACTGGCTGACCATCCTTCAAATTTCTCAGGGTGCCGCACAAATGACAGGCACAATGCCTCCTTTCCTCACCGTTTACGGTGCAGACGGCACGGCATACACGCTCTACTCCGACGGTACAAACCTGTTTGACTTTGCAGGCAATCAGTTTGGAACCGACCCCAGCCATCAGGCAATTGCTGCTGCATTTATGCAAGCAGACACCATCGTTCTGACGCAGGGCGGTCTCTCCGTTGTATTTGAGTACTATCACTATTAATCAATAGCATAGCGACAAAAATCGCATAAAAAGCCCCGTGAAGTCGGATGCCAAGCGGTCTTAGGAAGACAAGTTAAGGTGACAACTCCTTGG
>JAZNYU010000201.1:0-1756 GCA_045594605.1 Eubacteriales bacterium | reverse complement strand
AAGTCAAGGCAAATTCGACACTTTGCAAGAAAACGAGGGTGAATTTTTGTTTAATTTTGACAATATTTTAACAATTATTGTCGTTGCATCTCGCCCCAACACCGTCTGCTCTCCCCTATATCAACGCAACGCGTTGTATATCATCCGCCGCAGGCGGTATATCATCCATCCCATCGGGATGGTATATCATCAACGCAACGCGTTGTATATCATCAAGGCTCCGCCTTGCATATCTCCTCCCCTACGGTATTGTTCGTTCAACACGCAAAGCCGTTGCAATTCAAAATTCCACCGTAAGATTTTGCAGATCAACGATGGTTGACGAAACATTTTTTAAGATTGGTTTGCTCCGCCAAACGGGCAATTCGTGAATTGCCCCTACAAAAGATATTCAACGCAACGCGTTGTATACACGCATATAAAAAAGATGCGCGGCATTTCGCCGCGCATCTCGCATTTTTTGCTTTTGAATTTCTTTCGGTCTTCTATCAGAAATCGAACGAATCGCCGTCCTCCGACCAATTGACGTTACCGCCGAGGTCGATGGAGGGAAGATCCCAATCAAAGAGGAAGCCCGAGGAGGTGATCACGTCCTCCTTAGCAAAGGTGATAACCTCCGCCTTGGGAGAAAGATAGGTCTTTTTCATTTTATTTACCTCCTTATTGCTTGTTTGCATTCAGGTAGTCTACGTACTCCTGCGCATAGAATGCGTAGTTGTACAGAGCCTGCACCTCAGCGCTCTCGCCAATGCCATTCAGGTAGTTTGCAAGGCTGTAGGTGTAGGTCTCGCCATCAACGTAAAGCGTCATTTCGCCGTCAAACTCGTTGACGTAGAGATCCTTAAAGATCACGATGCCGCTATCACCAACGGTTTCGCGCTCGGAGCGTCCCGTTGCAAGAACGAGGTTGACCTCCTTGCCGATGGCACCCGCGCCCTGAACTGCGATCGCGATCGTGCCGTCCAGCTGGAATGCGATGCTCTCAAGAAGCGTGCCCTCGTTTGCGGAGGGAGCCGCCGTGAGCGTCTTCTTCTCGTAGTTCAATTCAAGGTCTGCGCAGAAGGTGTCATCCTTCGTCATCGCTCTTACGTAGTCAACCATTGCGTAAACGAGGTTGTGTGCATTCGCGTAAGCCTCATTCGAAGCGATCTGCTTTGCGTAATCGCCAACGTTAACGCTGAGCGCGTGCTCGTTTTCACCGATCGTGATAACCACGGCAACGTCAAGATTTGCCACGTTGGGTGCGATCGCATACTTCAGCGCACTTGCCTGCGCGATAGCAACTGCATTTGCATCACCGATCTTCACGGTTGCGCCAACGAGCGCATCGGAAACGGTGAGGTTAAGAAGGATATTGCTCTGCAGCGCAAGACTCATCTGCAGTGTGCCGGGCTTGATGGCAGCGATCGTAGCAATCGCAAGGTTTTCGCCTGCCTTCACCTCTACGGGTGCAAACTTGTAGCCAAATACGCCGTCAACGACCGTGTTTGCAAGCGTAGCCGTTTGGCCGATCAGCCAGTTTTCGGTGATACCGAAGCCCCAATCAACGAGTGCGAAGCCGTCAGCAAAATAGCTCATCATCTTGTAGGCCTTGCCGTCCACGGTCTTGTTCAGATACGCCACCGTAAGGCCGGTAAGATCCGCGCCCTTATAGCCAAGCGCAAGATCCTCTGCGGTGGAAACCACGGGAGATACGTAGGTTGCATAAGCGTAGAAGTTAGTTGCCACGCCTTCTACCTTGTAGGTAACGAAGAGG
>JAZNYU010000200.1:0-1757 GCA_045594605.1 Eubacteriales bacterium | reverse complement strand
GGTGCTCTCCTTTACCGATGGCAAAACCATCGTTCCCATGGTATCCTCAATGGATCACAAGCGGGCAGAGGACAACGACACAGGGCTCAACACCGGCGGCATGGGCACGGTTGCACCCAACCCCTATTACACCCCCGAGATCGCCGAGCGTTGTATGCAAGAGATCTTTTTGCCCACCGTGGCGGCTATGAACGCCGAGGGGAGAACCTTCAAGGGTTGCCTGTATTTTGGCTTGATGCTGACCGAAAACGGTCCCAAGGTGATCGAATACAACTGCCGTTTTGGCGACCCCGAAACGCAGGTCGTGCTGCCGCTGCTTGAGAGTGATCTTCTCACCGTTATGCAAGCCGTTACGCGTGGCACGCTTGCCGACTGCCCTGTAAAATTCAAAGAGGGAAATGCTTGCTGTGTCATTATGGCATCCAAGGGCTACCCCACGCACTACGAAAAGGGCTTTGCCTTGAGCATTCCCGAAGTAATTTCCGATACTGTCTACGTGGCTGGTGCGGCAAATAAGGACGGTACGCTCGTTACAAACGGCGGACGCGTTCTTGGCGCTACCGCGGTAGCTGATACACTTGAAAATGCCATTGATCGTGCCTACGCAATGGTCAAACAGATCCATTTTGAAAACGCATATTATCGCAAGGATATTGGAAAGAGAGCGCTCTCTGCAAAGGAAAAATAAGATATGGTTTACAGAATTTACGTTGAAAAAAGAAAAGAGCTTGCCCACGAGGCAGCCGCACTCTTCTCGGAGCTGAAAAATCTTTTGGGCATCGGTGGGCTGACCTCGGTGCGCGTTCTCAACCGTTACGATGCCGAAAACATCACCCCTGCGCTTTTTGACGAGGCGGTGCGCTCGGTGTTCTCCGAGCCGCAGCTGGATATTACCTATTCCGAGCTTCCTCAAAAAGAGGGGGAGACGGTGTTTGCCACGGAGTACCTGCCCGGTCAGTTTGACCAAAGAGCCGACTCTGCCGCACAGTGCATCCAGATCATCTCGCAGGGCGAGCGCCCCATCATCCGCACCGCAAAGGTCTATCTTTTGGGCGGTGACTTGCATGACGCTGACCTTGCCGGGATCAAAAAATACGTCATCAACCCCGTTGAAGCGAGAGAGGCGGCTTTGGATCTGCCCGAAACGCTGACGGTCCAATATGAAATTCCGAGTGAGGTCGCCACGCTTGAGGGCTTTCTCACACTTGAGCGCGCAGGGCTGGAGAAGTTCGTGCGCGATTACGGTCTTGCTATGGATGCCGACGATATCGCATTCTGTCAGGACTATTTCAAAACAGAACACAGAGATCCCACCATCACCGAGATCCGCATGATCGACACCTATTGGTCGGATCACTGCCGTCACACCACCTTTAACACCACCATCGACAGTGTCAAATTTGAGGATGCGCTCTTGCAGGAGACCTATGAGGACTACCTTGCAACGCGCCGCGCGCTTGGCAGAACCAAGCCCATCAACCTGATGGACATTGGTACACTTGCCGCAAAATATCTGCGCGCATCGGGCAGACTCGATAAGCTCGACGAGAGCGAGGAGATCAACGCCTGCACCGTTAAAATGGAGATCGAGGTCGACGGCAAACAGGAGCCTTGGCTGCTCCTCTTTAAAAACGAAACACACAACCATCCCACCGAAATTGAGCCCTTTGGCGGCGCGGCTACCTGCATTGGCGGTGCTATCCGCGATCCGTTATCGGGGCGCTCCTACGTCTATGCGGCAATGCGCGTCACGGGTG
>JAZNYU010000199.1:0-8225 GCA_045594605.1 Eubacteriales bacterium | reverse complement strand
TTGGAGTCGACCTTGCCCGTGTTGACCGCCGCATAGGTGTGCGGATCAATACCGGGAGTCAGGCGCAGGAGAATCTTTTGCGTGATGCCACGCTTGCTTGCAAAATACTCGATGGCATCCAGCTCCTCGCGGTTGTCAACTACAAAGTAGCCAATGCCATTCGCCATGGCGTAGTCGATGTCGGCATCGGTTTTGTTGTTGCTATGAAAGTAGGCGCGCTCCATTGGAAAACCGACTGCCACTGCGGTACAGATCTCCCCCGATGAAACAACGTCGATGCCCATGCCCTCTTCCTTCATAATGCGGTAGATCTGCTTGAAGGATGCCGCCTTGCTGGCATACAGCGGCAAGGCGTTAGCGCCAAAGGCTTCTCTCATTGCATCAAGATATGTGCGGCAACGCTCGCGAATGCGGTCCTCGTCCAAAAGGTAGAGGGGCGTGCCGTACTCTTTTGCCAAATTTACGGTATCCTGACCGCCAAGGCAAAGGTGTCCCTCTTTGTTGACGGTTAGATTGTTACAAATCATGGTTTTTTCCTCGTTTTTATCAAAATGAAGATCAGTTATCGGAAATCATGCGCTCCATATCATAAAGCCCTGCAGATTTTCCACAGAGATAATCAGCGGCAACAAGTGCGCCTTCTGCAAAGAGTGCGCGGCTATGCGCCTCGTGCTTGAGTGTGATGGTTTGGGTATCAGTTCCAACGATCACCTCATGCTCGCCAATGATGTTGCCCATGCGAATGGCGTGAATGCCGATCTCCTCTGTTTCTCGCTTAGCTTGTCCGCTGCGCCCAAAGATGAACTTTGCGCTCTTGCGGACTTCTTGAATAGCATTTGCCAAAAGCAGAGCCGTTCCGCTGGGGGCATCCAGCTTGCGGTTGTGGTGCTTTTCGATGATCTCAATATCAGCATCGGGAAATGCTTTTGCCGTTGTTTTAGCAAGCTCTACAAGGAGCGCGATGCCAAGCGACATATTGGCACTGTGGAACACGGGAATGACCTTTGCCGCCTCCAAGATGGCGGCTTTTTCCTCGTCGGTATGCCCTGTTGTGGCAATAACCACGGGGAGTTTTTTTGTTTTTGCAAAATTCAGGAGCGCGCCCGTTGCGCTGTGATGCGAGAAATCAATGATGCAATCGATCTCCTCTGTCACAAGGCTCCAGTCGGTATAGGTGACAAACTCACGGGTATCAAGAGGAACGACATCAAAGCCTGCTGCAACGGTTGCACCTTTTACACCGTCAAGCGCGAGCTTTGCCACTTCTCTGCCCATTCGTCCGCCAACACCGCATATCAGAATTTTCATATTTTGAATGATCCTTTCCTCAAATCAAGCCGTGACGGCGCATCAGCGCGTAGAGCTTTTCGGCATTTTGGGGTTCCATAGGGGTCAGAGGCAGGCGCAGACTGTTCTCGCCATAGCCCATAGCCGCCATTGCCGCCTTTACGGGAATGGGGTTGACCTCACAGAAGAGTGCGTTAACGAGTTCCAAAAGATCCAGCTGCATCGCAGCACTGCCTGCAACGTCGCCTGCCAAGAACTTATGGCACATTTGCGAGGTCTGTTTGGGCATCAGGTTAGAAAGAACCGAGATAACGCCCTTGCCTCCAAGAGAAAGTACGGGAACGATCTGGTCATCATTGCCCGAGTAAATATCCATTTTGCCGCGAACGAGAGAGGCAAGCTCTGCAATTTGCGAGATGTTGCCCGATGCCTCTTTGATAGCGACAATGTTGGGATGCTCGGCAAGAACCGCTGCACTTGCGGGCAAAAGGTTGCAACCCGTGCGCGAGGGGACGTTATAAAGGATGCAAGGCTTGGTGCTGGCATCTGCCACCACCTCAAAGGACTTGATCAGTCCCTTTTGCGTAGCCTTGTTATAGTAAGGGGTAACGAGGAGCATCGCATCGGCTCCCACCTCGCAAGCGAACTTGGTCAACTCAATTGCATATGCGGTATCGTTAGAACCCGTACCTGCGATGACGGGAACGCGTCCGTTTACCTTTTTAACGGCGTACTCGATCACATCGCGGTGTTCTTGGTCGGTAAGAGTTGAGCCCTCACCTGTGGTGCCGCAGGCAACGATAGCATCGATGCCCTCGGCGATCTGCCACTCGATCAGTCTGCCGAATTGCTCGTAATCGACCTCGTTATTATTAAAGGGCGTGACGATGGCGGTTGCTGCGCCTGTAAAAACTGTTTGCTTCATGGTATATTTCTGTCCTTTCGGTTATCTTTCATCGGGATTGTAAAACGGATAAGTTGTTTTGTCGGCTTCGGTAATGGCACGCATCACGCGACAAGGCACGCCGACTGCGACCACATTTGCGGGGATGGATCTTGTAACAACGCTCCCCGCACCGATGACGGCATTGTCGCCAATTTCAACGCCTGCCAATATCGTGCTACCCGCTCCTATCCAAACGTTGTTGCCCACCTTGATGGGCTTGGCGATCTCAACGCCTGCCTTTCGCATTTCGGGATCGATTGCGTGCTCGGCGGTGGTAAAACAACAGTTGGGAGCGATAAAAACGTGATCTCCAAAGGTGACCTTTGCCCCGTCGGTAATAATGAGGTTGTGATTGGAGTAGAAGAAATCGCCTACGGTAATATTGTACCCGTAGTCACACCAAAACGGCGGTGTTATCATAACTTCTCGTCCCATACCTCCCAAAAGTGTAGAAAGGATCTCATCTTGCCCTTCTCGGTCGTTTGGAGAAAGCTGGTTGTAACGGTAGCACTTCTCTTTCCCGATTCTGATCTGTTCCTCATATGCAGGATTGTAGCACCCTTGAAAGAAACAGTTGATGGGGACGATCGGCTTCTCGCTCATATTGAGATCTCCTTTCTCTCGGTAGTCAATTGGAAAGGCAGAGGCGCGCCAACGAGCGTACCCCTGCCCACGAAATCCGCCCATGGCGGATGTAAACGGGTGTGGATAGCGCTCCGCATTTCTGCGACAACATGGCGGATATTTTCCGCAATGCCAGGAACAACCGTGCGCAGGATCGCCCTTCGGCACCCAAGCCCTTCTCCGCCGCAACGCCTGCGCAGGCTTTGACACGTCGGATACTCATCTTGTAGTGCGCCTCTATCATTTGAAGTCATTATAGCATATCCAAAAAGATTTGTCAATGCTTTTTTGATTTTTCTTTCTTATTTTGATTATTCGTAAATGGGAAATTTCTCGCACAGAGCCATGACCTCGGCGCTCACGCGCTCACGGTTGCCCTCAAAATCGGTGGCAATGTCCTTGAGCCACTGTGCGATCTTGAGCATTTCCGCTTCTCTAAAGCCACGGGAGGTGACCGCAGGTGTGCCCACGCGGATGCCACTGGTGACAAAGGGCGTTTCGGGATCGTTGGGAATCGCGTTTTTGTTGACGGTGATGTGTACCTCGTCAAGACGCTTTTCCATCTCCTTGCCCGTAATGCCAAAGGGGCGCAGGTCAATGAGCATCAGGTGGTTGTCGGTATCGCCCGAAACGATGCGGAAGCCTGCCTCGCTCAAGGCATTGCAAAGCACCTTTGCGTTCTTGACGATCTGCTTTTGATATTCCTTGAATTCATCGGTCATCGCCTCGCCAAAAGCAACCGCTTTTGCGGCAATGATGTGCATCAAAGGACCTCCCTGCGTGCCAGGGAAAATGGCTTTGTCGATCTGCTTTGCCCACTTTTCACGGCAAAGGATCAAGCCACCGCGAGGACCGCGCAGAGTCTTGTGCGTGGTGGTGGTAACAACGTCGGCGTACGGTACGGGACTGGGATGCAGTCCTGCGGCAACAAGGCCTGCAATGTGTGCCATATCGACCATATAAATGGCGCCTACCTCGTCGGCAATCTCGCGGATCTTGGCAAAATCAATGGTGCGGGAGTATGCACTGGCACCCGCAACGATGAGCTTGGGCTTGCACTCAAGTGCTGTGCGACGGATCTCGTCGTAGTCCAGCATTTCGGTATCATCGGAGAGGCTGTAAGGAACAATGTTGAAATATTTGCCAGAGATGTTGACGGGAGAACCGTGCGACAGATGTCCGCCATGGGCAAGATTGAGCCCCATAACGGTGTCCCCGGGATTGAGGAAGGCAAAGAAGACTGCAAGATTGGCAGATGCGCCACAGTGCGGTTGAACGTTTGCGTGCTCTGCACCAAAGAGCTTTTTGGCTCTCTCACGTGCGATGTCCTCTACGATATCCACGTACTGGCATCCGCCGTAGTAGCGCTTGCCGGGAAAGCCCTCTGCGTATTTGTTGGTGAGCACCGTTCCCGCTGCCAGAAGGACTGCCTTGGAAACGATGTTTTCGGATGCGATCAGCTCGATGTTCTGACGTTGACGGTTCAATTCCAGCTCACACGCATCAAAAACCTCTTTGTCGTAATTGACGAGTTCATCAAAGAAATTCATAGTTGTTCCCTCCTCAAAAATAAATATGCTTTAGTATATCAAAAAAACGGCGGTTTGTCAAGTAGAACCGCCGTGAATCTATTATCTTTTTTTGTTAAATGGAGATATTTTTCCAGCCATCGGGCGTCATGGTCAAAATTGAGCCAATACCGCTTGCTTTGACGATTTGGAGCGCCGTATCAAAGCCGTAGGTCAAGTAGTCCTTGTGGTGCGCGTCGGAGTTGATGGTGACGTGCCCTCTTTTTTCGGCAATGCGGCGCAAAAAGATGGGAGCCGGATACGGTGTTGTGCGATATCCGCGCGACATTGCCCCCGTATTGACCTCAAAAATAAGATCCTTTTCCAGAAGTGCGTCAAGCGCCTCGAGCCCCGCCTTGATATAGCGTGGATCGCTCGTATCAAAAATAGCGGCGCGCTCGTCAAATTTTGTCAGCAGATCAAAGTGACCGACAATATCACATTGCGTATCTTCCTCTACCCTTGCAACCGCTTCAAAATACGCCTTGGCATACACCATTGGGTCGCCTCCGCAATGCTTTTGGGTCGCCTCGCGCGTTGCCGCTGCTGAGTGGTCAACAGCACAAAGCTCGCCGCCAAGAGAAAGATAATGCACAGACCCGATAACGTAATCGTAAACGTCGGCGGGGACGCCGCTGAAGGAATCCTCCTCGATGCCGCACAAGATTTTGATGCGGTCAGCATAAGCATCCCGCAGGCGCAGGATCTCCCTGCGGTATTCTTGTTGCTGTTCAGGAGATTTCATTCCGAACACTGTTGGATGCTGATGAAAAGAGTGCTCCGAAAAACCCAAAACCGTCATTCCCTTTTCAATTGCAGACAAAACGACCTCCTCTGCCGTGTTTTTTCCATCGGCAAAGCTGGTGTGTGTATGCAAATTGCTTTGGGTCAGGTGTTGCAGCTTCATTCGGAGCACCTCATCTAATAGACTTTTTATTGCAGGGCGTTTGCAATGCTTTCGCGGACGTGTGCGCTAAGATCGCTCAGCTTCATGCTCTGCACGGTCTCTGTGTCGATGATCTCGACCACGTTCAATTCCACTTTTGTGGAGCGAAGGACCATGCGCTTGGCGATCTTGTCCGTTCCCTTGGTGGTAATGACAACAACGGGGGCTTGGGCGCGCTTGGCAAGCAGGAATGCGCCCTCCTTGAATTCAAGCAGCTCGCCCGTTTTGCTTCGCGTTCCCTCGGGATAGATACCCATGATCATCTGCTCGCTGACAACAAGCTCGGCAGCGCGCTTGATGGTACGCATCGCCTTCATTGCGTTTTGGCGGTCGATTGCCAAAAAGCCCGCGTTGTGCGTGTAGGGTCCTGCTACGGGAATTTTGAAGTTAGAGGGCTTGGAAATAAATGCGATCTTTCTTCCCTTTACTTTTGCCAAAACGACCATGGGGTCGAAGTTGGAAATGTGATTGGAAACCAGAACAAAAGGTTCTTTGGGGAGTTTTTCCATTCCGTCAAAACGGATCTTGACGCGCACACAGGTCATTGCCCAATCGCAAACAAATTGAATAATGCCGTAGAAGTTGCGCGGCTTATCGATGGGATCCTTTTTGGGGAGAAAAATTGTGGAAAACCAAAGGCACAGGAAGAAAAAAGCATTCAGTGCGACGTACATTCCCACGCAAATGGGCAGGATCCATAACCAATGGATGTGTGTGCCAAAAACGAGCAGAACACTACCCAGAGCGGAAAGTGCCGCAAAAACATAACTCAGCATAAAAAACAGCCTTTCTTATACCTCGGCAGCTGCTGTCTCCTTCTTTTGTGCAAGCTTGCCGGATCTTACGGTGTAGGACGTAACGCCAAGGACTGTTTCGCCGTCGATCTGCAATGCCGTGGGGCGGTCAAATTCAACGGTGATCTCGTGTCCTGTGCGAACCTCAAATTGCTTGGTATGTGCAACGTGCTTACCTTGGAAAATGGACGGGAAAATCATAAGGGTCTTGAGCGCACCGGAATTGTGCAGGGTTGCAAAGGATACCTTGCCCTCGGGATCAAAACGATCCTGATCGGGAGTGACGAACATACCGCCGCCGTAGTATCTGCCCTTCATTGTGGGTGCGATCCAAACCTTTTTGTATTCCTTGGTAACGCCGTCAACGGTGACCTTTGCGTTGGTGGGCTTGAAGTGGAACAGAAGTCCCTTGATAGCAATGGCAGTATAGTTGACGGGCTTATCGGATTTTTGCTTTTGAATATCGCCGACCTCACAGCAGTAGCCGTCAATGCCGTAACCGATACCGTTGATGAAGTAAGAGGTCTTGCCGTTTACGGTAACTGTGGGGAGATCTTGAATATATTTGTGCAACGGGATGGGGGCGCTATCGCCGTCGGCAACGTCCTTTTTGAAGTCGTTACCGCTGCCCGCTGCAAAGTAGAACAGATTTTTGGGGAGCTGCAGCTCGGCATTATCGTTGATAAAGCGATTGAGCGTTCCGTCTCCGCCGGAAAGAATGACGGTATCGTTCTCGAGATCGACACCTGCCCAAAAATCGGCGTAGCTGCCAATCGAGGTGATGTCAACCAGCTTTGCATCCTCGGGTGCGTGGTTGCCAAGAAGAAGACGGGAGTATTCCTTTCCCTGTTTATTGCCGGAAAGGGCGTTGTAAAGAATATAATGCATAGTATTTCTCCTTTAAGGTGTGAAGATGTGTGCTTTGTCGAAAAAGCACTCCTTGTGAAGAATTATACCATTTTTATTATATTGGTTCAAGTCTTGACCTTTGGGCAATTTTGATTAAATGCACAAAAAATCGTGAATTTGGTAAAAATGCCCAAGTCAAAACCGGCTCTTTTTTCTTATTTTCTCTTTTGGGCAACCTCAAGCAGTGCCTCAGCCAGGAAGGTGTCAACAGCTTTGGCAACCGTTTCACCTGCGCGGTTACGAACGGATACGGTTCCCTCTTCCACTTCCTTGGCACCGATAATGAGCATGTAAGGTACCTTTTGGAGCTGGGTGTTGCGGATCTTGTAGCCGATGGTGTTGGAGGAATCATCCAGCACTGCACGCAGACCTGCAGCCTCAAGCTTGTCGCATACCGATTTTGCATACTCGACGTGCTCGTCGCCAATGGGCAGGATGCGTACCTGCTCAGGAGCGAGCCACAGCGGGAATGCGCCTGCGTATTTTTCGATCAGGAGCGCCAGCGTTCTCTCGTAGCAGCCCATGGAGGTGCGGTGGATGATATAAGGCGTTACCATTTGGTTGTTGGAGTCAACGTATTCCATGCCAAACTTCTTTGCCAGCAGCATGTCGATCTGGATGGTGATAAGGGTATCCTCTTTGCCAAATACGTTCTTGATCTGGATATCGAGCTTAGGACCGTAGAAAGCAGCCTCGTCCACACCGATGGTGTAGTCGATCTTGTTTTCGTCAAGCAGCTCCTTCATAATGCCCTGTGCCTCGTTCCATTGCTCGGGAGTGCCCTCGTATTTATCGGTGCGGGCGGGATCCCATTGCGAGAAGCGGAAGGAGCAATCCTCCTTCAAGCCGAGCGTATCAAGCATATACATAGCGAGGTCAAGGCAGCCCTTGAATTCCTCTGCCAGCTGATCGGGACGGAGAATGAGGTGTCCCTCGGAGATGGTGAATTGACGAACACGGATCAAACCGTGCATCTCGCCGGAATCCTCGTTGCGGAAGAGCGTAGAGGTCTCGCCAAGGCGCATGGGAAGATCGCGGTAGGAGCGCATTTTGTTGAGGAATACCTGATATTGGAAGGGACAAGTCATGGGACGGAGAGCAAAGCACTCCTTGGTCTCATCGTAAGGATCGCCCAGAACGAACATACCGTC
>JAZNYU010000198.1:0-4695 GCA_045594605.1 Eubacteriales bacterium | reverse complement strand
GCGGCAACGTCTTGTGCGTTGAGTTGGGCTTCTGCATTGATCTGCACTACGGCAGAAACGATTTTTTCGGCAATGCGTGTTTTAATGGTTTGCATAGGTGATCCTTTCAATTTATAATCAACTGTAATGTAATGCGATGGTCTAAAAGTTTTTTAGAGCTCTATTTTGTTGTCAGGTCGGCGGTTTTGGCACCGATAAACGGGATCAGTGCTTCGCGTGAGAGCAACAGCTGTGCACCACGTGTGCCCGAGCTGACTGTGATCTGTTCAAACTGCAAAGCGCTCTCGTCCACATATGTGGGAAAGGCTTTCTTCATTCCAATGGGAGAAACACCGCCGCGGATGTAGCCTGTCAGAGCGAGCAGATCCTTGACGTGGATCATTTCGATCTTTTTATTCCCCGTAATGGATGCCGCGCGCTTGAGATCGATCTCGGCGGCTACGGGAATACAAAAGACGAGCGGTCCTGTTTTGTCCCCCTTTGCAACGAGAGTTTTGAACATTTTCTCGGGTGGAAAGTCGAGCTGCTCGGCAATGTGTATGCCAGAGAGGTCGTTTTCATCCACCTCGTATTCCAAAATTTGATACGGTATTTTTGCGGCATCGAGGCGCCGCATTGCGTTTGTTTTTTGCATAATTATCTGTATTCTTCAATCATTTCGCGTGCGGCGTTGCGTTGCGCCTCGGTGGGGTTGATGCTACCGAGAATACGCGCGATCTCGTCAACACGCGCATCCTTGTCAAGAAGATGAACGTCTGTTTCGGCTCTGCCGTCGCGCTCGTGCTTGGTGATGCGATAATGATTATCGGCAAGGGATGCGATCTGCGCGGAGTGCGTAACACAGATGACCTGCGTGCCCCCTTTGGCAGTCTCTCCCAGCTTGATGCCGATCTTGCGCGAGGTCTTGCCGGACACACCTGTGTCGATCTCGTCAAAAATGACGGTATCCACACCATCGTGATCGTTCAAAACCGAGCGAAGCGCGAGCATAATGCGGGAAAGCTCACCGCCCGATGCGATTTTGGAAAGTGGCAACAGCGGCTCACCGGGGTTGGTGGCAATCAAAAATTCAATATCGTCGCCGCCGTGCTCACCGAGTGCGGTGGGTACAATGGAGATTTCAAAGCGCACCTTTGGCATATCCAAAAATGCAAGCGACTCGGTAACCTGACCGACGATTTCCTTTGCAGCATCGCATCTCTTTTGTCGCAGAACTGCGGCATGCTTCTCTGCCGTTCTGGTAAGAGCCTCAACTTCTTTTTGTAAATGAGTAAGGCGCTCGTCAGAGGTCTCCAGAGCTTCCAAACGTGCGGCGGCATCGGCGCGGAACGCCAACACAGCGGCTACATCAGCACCGTATTTGCGCTTGAGTTTAGCAATTCCCTCAAGACGTCCTTCAATACGGTCGATGCGCGCGGTGGGGTCCTCGCGATCGTCATCCATATAGGAACGAACCGTCTCGGCAACGTCCTCAATTTCGGATGCGGCATCACTCAGGCGTTGGCACAGAGCGTCGGTATCGTCAACAAGACCGTCGAGAGATGCCAAAAGAGTCTCTGCGCGGCGGATAACGTCATAGGCGTTTCCCTTTTCGGAGTCACGCAAAAGACGACAGATGGTGCCGGTCTGCTTGTTGATGCGCTCCAGATTGGAAAGACGGTCACGCTCCTTTTGGAGCACCTCTTCTTCCCCATCCTTGAGCTTCATGGAGTCTATATCTTCAATTTGGTATTTGAGCATTTCAGAGAGTCGCAGCTTCTCGGCACTGTCCTGTGAGAGTGCTTGCAGCTCGCGGCGACACTTTTTCAGCTCCTCATAAGCGGCAACATAATTGCCAAGCGCCTCACCCGAGGTGCCGTAAGCATCGAGCAGCTCGCGGTGGCGGCTCTTTTGCAACAGACTTTGGCTATCCGATTGCCCTTGAATGCTGATGAGCAGTCGCGCGATCTCCTTTTGCATCGTTTGCGTAATGATACGACCGTTCAGCCGCGTTTGCGAGCGACCGTCCGCCGTGATGGTGCGCGAGAGCATGACAGACGCGTCTTCTACGGCAAAGCCCATCTCGCGGATGTGCATGACGGCATCATCGGAAAGCTCTTCAAATACGGCGCTCACCGTGGCACTTTCCTCACCGGAGCGAATGATCTCGCGCGAGGTGCGGTTGCCAAGGAGCAGATTGATGCTATCAACGATCATCGATTTGCCCGCACCCGTCTCACCCGTCAGGGCGGAAAAGCCCCGATAGAGCTCCAGGTCGGCAGAGCGAATGACCGCAATGTTTTCGATATGTAATGAGGTTAACATATTCTGCTTTATTTGATCATATCGCGGAAGCGATCGGCAATTTTGCGTGCCGCCTCTTCACTGCGGGAAACGAGCAGGATGGTATCGTCACCTGCAACACAACCCAAAATGTTTTCCAGGTGCATGGCTTCAATGCCAACGGCAAGTGCGTTTGCAAGACCTGCGTGAGTTTTGAGCACGACAATGTTGCAAGCGTAGTCAATGTGAATGAGCGCATCGATGAGCGCGGAATTGAACTTCATATTGGAGGTGGGTGCCGTTTGCTTGGGAAGAACGTAGCGGTAGGTTCCCTTGCCCGTTGTCATTTTGGAAATGTTGAGCTCACGAATATCACGGGAGACCGTTGCCTGCGTTACCTCAAAGCCACTCTCTCGCAAGCGCTCGATCAGCTCGTCCTGTGTATCAATTTCATACTTGGAGATCAGCTCCAGCAATTTTTCTTGGCGAATTCTTTTCATAACGTTTCTCCTTAATCAAGCTGCGTCGATCTCATCTTGGCACGCAGATTGCTGTAAAAACTGCTGGGTGTCAGGCGGATAAGATTGGTTTTGAGATCGGATTTTGTAATGCGAACCGTTTGGTTACGGTAAAGCTCAAAGTTCATTCGTCCGTCAACGGTCAGGTAAAGCATCTTTTCTCGCGCGCAGGTATTGCGGATCTCCAAGACGGTGCTATCCGAGAAGATCAAGGGGCGCGCGCCAAAGGAATGAGGACAGATGGGTGTGACACAGAAGCACGGAACTGCAGGATCGACCACGGCGCCGCCCGCCGACATAGAGTAAGCGGTAGAGCCTGTGGGCGTTGCGATGATCAGACCGTCGGCGCGGTAATTGGCTACGTGCTTGCCCCCCTGTAAAAGCTCCAGATCGACAATGCGGGAAACCGAACCGTTGGAGATAACGGCATCGTTGAGCGCATAACAGAAGGATTTGAGATCGTTGCCCGAAAGCAGCTCAACGCGCAGCATGGAACGGCGGTCAAGGATGTATTCCCTGGTAAAGAGAGCGTCAAGACCGTCAAGCCCCGACATTTCAAGCTCTGCCATGTAACCGAGTCTGCCCAGATTGATACCAAGAATGGGAGTGCCGCGAGTTGCCGCGCGGCGTGCCACCTCGAGGATGGTTCCGTCACCGCCCAGAACGATGATGACGTCTGCCTCGGAATAAACGGCCTCCAAGGGCATATAGACAAATTCCTCGCGGTGCTTGCCTACACGCATCAGCTTTTCTTTGTTGAATGCGGCTACAAGAATGCGGCAAGGCTTGCCCGCCAAGCGGTCGGCTACCATAAATGCGGCATTTGCCTTTTCGGGGATATTGAAATTGGTGATCAATGCAATTTTAAGCACTGTTATCGCCTCCTCTGGTCAATTACTTTGTTGCTACTTTAAAAATCTGCTCATCGGTAAGCACCTCGCCGCGCTCCTTTTGGCGCACAAGATGCAACAAAAATTCACGGTTGCCGTCTCCCCCTTGAATGGGTGACGGAATGAGTGCGATCGGGCGAAGCCCAACACTCTCGGCGCAGGTGCAAACACGCTTGATGGCATCTGCATGTGCCGTGGCATCGCGCACGATGCCGCCCTTGCCGATCATGGCTCTCCCAACCTCAAATTGAGGCTTGACAAGGCAAACCGCCTCGGCAATCTCGTTCATGAGTGCGGGATATTGCGGAATAATATAGGTTGCGGAAATAAAAGAAACGTCCATAACGATCAGATCAACGCGCGTGTTTTCGATATGCTCGGGAAAAAGATTGCGCGCGTTCAATTTTTCGATGGAAACCACTGCGGGATTGGCAAGCAGACTCCCTGCAAGCTGTCCCACACCGGCATCTACGGCATAAACCTTTTTGGCACCGCGTTGCAAAAGGCAATCGGTAAAGCCACCCGTAGAGGCACCAATATCCAGCGCTATTTTGCCGCGCGCATCGATATGGAAGGCATCGAGTGCCGCCTCCAGCTTCAAGCCACCGCGACCGACAAAGCGAACCTCGTCGCTCTCTGAAATTTCGACGGAGTGCTCGGCATCCTCAATTTGCTGGGATGCCTTTTTGACGGTTTGACCGTCAATGGCGATCTTTCCCGCCTCGATCAGCATTTGCGCCTTTTTACGGCTGGATACGTATCCTTTTTCGGTTAAAAAGAGGTCGGCTCTCATAAGAGGGATACACCAAATACGGGAACAAAGGAAAGTGCAAGCGCGGCTATCACAAGTCGGAGGCCAAGCGGTCTTAGGAAGACAAGTTAAGGTGACAACTCCTTGGCTCACAGAACGACATGGCTACGATCCGACTTGGATACGTATCCTTTTTCGGTTAAAAAGAGGTCGGCTCTCATAAGAGGGATACACCAAATACGGGAACAAAGGAAAGTGCAAGCGCGGCTATCAC
>JAZNYU010000197.1:0-2756 GCA_045594605.1 Eubacteriales bacterium | reverse complement strand
TACGGCGCCGAGAGTACCCGGCGCGGAGATTCTACAGGTTGGAAAAGCATATACCGACGGCTTTTACGGCTTTGGTCTTGGCATTACGCCGTCGTCCTGCTATATCTTGAGTCAAATGGATGCGGAGGAGAGAGGGGCACTGTTGCATCACCTTTACTCCAAGGAGGGGCTCGGACTGTCGGTAGGGCGGCTTTGCATCGGTTCATGTGATTATTCCCCCGAGATCTACACCTACGACGACGTTCCGTTCGATACCGAGCTGAAGCATTTTTCGTTGAAGCGCGATGAGGCGTACATCATCCCCATCATCAAAGAGATCCTTGCCATCAATCCCGATCTATATCTGCTGGCGTCTCCTTGGAGCCCACCGCATTGGATGAAGACGGGCGGTGCGATTTGCGGTGGTTATATGCGCGAGGAGTATCTGGAATGCTACGCCGAGTACATCTTAAAATTCGTACAGGGATATGCGGACTATGGCATCCGCATTTCCGCAATCACGCCGCAAAACGAACCCGAAACGCACAAAAACGGGCAGATGCCGACCTGCGTGTGGCACCCCGAAACCGAGGCAAAATTCATTTGCATGATGCGCGAGAAATTTGCCGCACGCTCGCTTGACGTCAAAATTTGGATGCACGACCACAATTTCAGCGGTGCAGAGCGCGTGCTGTGGTCGCTTGAGAACTGCAAGGGCTTGCTTGACGCCTGCGACGGCGTTTCCTTTCATTACTACGAAGGCGCAATCGAGCAGACGCACTGTGTTGGCGAGAGATTCCCGAAGCTGGAGCTTCATTTTACGGAGGGAGGCCCGCGGCTGACGCAAAATTATGATACCGACTGGTGCAAGTGGGGCTTGATGGCGATCAAGGCACTCAAAATGGGGTATCGCTCCTTTATGGGCTTTAACGTGATCCTTGACGAATTGGGCGGTCCCAACGTCGGCCCTCACATTGGCATCTGCGGCGGCTTTGTGACCAAGGATCTGTGCAGTGGCGAATTGCGCTATAGCGGACAGTACAAGGCGTTTTCGCATATTGCCCCCTATATCACCCCCGCTTCTAAAATTCATCCCATATCGGTCAGTGAGGCATTCAATATGTGTATTTCTCACTATCCGAAGTTCGACCGTGTGATTGAGGGCGTTCTGATCGAAAAAGAGGATGGCAAAAGGATCGCCGTTTTGGTCAACCCCAACGACCGCGGAATGCAGGTGCAGATCGAGATTGGCGGGGCACTGTGGTACGTTGAATTGCAGCCCCGGAGCCTCAGTACCGTTGTAGTGGAATAACCGATGGGTTACCTGTTTTTATCTCTCGCGCTTTTTGCGGGCGCTACCAAAGGCTTTTGCGGCAAAAAGATCAGCGGGTTCGCGCAAAACACCACAAGCGCCGTGCTGCTCAATCTCTTTCGTATGCTGCTTTGTGTGGCCTTCAGCACCCTTCTTCTGTTTGTTATGGGGGACGCGCCTGCGCTCGTTCTGACGAAGCAGGTGGTGATTGCTTCTGCGGTTTCGGGAGTTGCCACGGCACTTTTCGCGGTCAGCTGGCTCTTGGCGGTGCGAAAGAGCGCCTATATGATGCTCGACGTGTTTTTGATGCTGGGAACGTTGATTCCCATGCTTTTGTCGCTCTTTATCTTTTCTGAACCGATCGGCGTACGGCAGTGGATCGGCTTTGGAGTTTTGTTGGCGGCGGCGTATATCATGTGCTCGTACAACAACAGCATCAAATCGGCAGTGACACCCTCCTCGCTTTTTTTGCTGATCCTTTGCGGCGCTGCAAACGGAATTGCGGATGCCTCGCAAAAGGTCTTTGTGCGCATTGCCCCCGACGTGCCGATCTCCATCTTCAATCTTTACACCTATATCATCGCCGCATTGGTATTGGCGCTCTTTTTCGTCCTCTCCCCGAACAAGGAGAGGGTAGGCTTTCAAAAGGGGCATACCCGCGTGGCGCTGGTGTACCTTTTGATCATGGCGGTGGCATTGACCGCAAATTCTTATTTCAAAACGACGGCGGCGTTGTATCTTGACAGCGCACGCTTATATCCGATCAACCAAGCGGCGGCGCTGATCCTTTCCACACTGATGGCAACGCTTTTTTTCAAGGAAAAACTGACCGCAAAGGCGGTAGTTGGCATCGTGCTTTCGTTTGTTGCGTTGATGTTGATGAATTTGTAACAGTATAAAAATATTGGACACATCACCAGAGCAAAAGCTCAAAATGATGTGTCCAACTTTTTATTGTTCAATTTTGTGCGATTTGATTTTCACAAAGCTCACTTGAAGCACTGCAAACCTCAAAAAGCCTTATGTTTCAAGCAATTACTTGCTCGCTTCTTCGATAGCAACTGCAACCGCAACGGTCATACCAACCATGGGGTTGTTACCTGCGCCGATGAGACCCATCATCTCAACGTGAGCGGGAACGGAGGAGGAGCCTGCAAACTGTGCATCAGAGTGCATACGGCCCATGGTGTCGGTCATGCCGTAAGAGGAAGGACCTGCTGCCATGTTGTCGGGGTGAAGGGTTCTACCCGTACCGCCGCCCGAAGCAACCGAGAAGTACTTAACACCGTTCTCGTTACACCACTTCTTGTAGGTACCTGCAACGGGATGCTGGAATCTGGTGGGGTTGGTGGAGTTACCGGTAATGGAAACGCCAACGTGCTCAAGCTTCATGATAGCAACGCCTTCGGGAACGCTGTCTGCGCCGTAGCACTTAACCTTTGCTCTGTCACCGTTGGAATAAGCG
>JAZNYU010000196.1:0-2593 GCA_045594605.1 Eubacteriales bacterium | reverse complement strand
AATGAATGACAGTCCGGTGGACTGTCAGAACGTGAGCGTGACCGAGCCGCAGCGAGACCCACCAAGACCCCGCGCGCTAAGAAAGTTGTTTGATAAGGACAAGGGAGGGGGAACCCCTCCCCTACCATGATTCGTTTCCTTTTGTAGGGGAGGCGTTTCGCCTCCCGAGAATAAACAATTACCAAAAACACGGGCGACCATTGGTCGCCCTTGTTTTATATTATTTTTCCTTATACTCGTATAGCTTTAAAGGAAACACAAATTTGGTGTCTCTGCTCCCCTTATAATGAACAATGTAAAATACGTCGCCCGGGATGGAGAGTTGATAGTGAGTTGAGTCAGCCAAAGCTTCTTTAAAATCTTCAAAATGAAACACTTTTTCGAAGTTATCGCTGCCGCGAACCAATTTTTCCTCTTTGTAAAGGAGAGGACGCATAACAATTTCAAGATCTCCGTTTTTCAGGTGCTTG
This sequence comes from Eubacteriales bacterium, assembly GCA_045594605.1. Classification (GTDB taxonomy): domain Bacteria; phylum Bacillota; class Clostridia; order Oscillospirales; family CAG-272; genus UMGS1865. The sequence goes on along the minus strand of JAZNYU010000196.1, from coordinate 2,123 downwards.
CGCTCTATCAAAGCCTTAATCAGCATTGCCGAAATAGCCCAAATCGGAGCACCGACAATACCTATAAAGAAAATCCAAATGATGATATCCAACCAAGGAAAGCCTGTTGGAAGCAAGGAGAGAAAAATTGCAGAAATAACGCCCAAAACCAGTACAACTGCCGCCAGGCAAACCGCTGTGTGCTTAATGCTTGCGGTATTACTAAAAAGAAGATCTTTCTCTATCTCTTTGCGCGTGAGAATATTTTTGGTTTGCTTTTCCATAAGCGTCACCGCCCTTTCTTTATTTTTATTTTACCATAAATAAAAAGAGATGTCAATAAAATTCTTGACATCTTCCCTCTTTTGTGCTACAATATGTGATAGAAATTCAGACCCATAAGGAGGTCTATTATGAGCATTCGCATAGGTATTGTTGGATACGGAAATCTCGGTCGCGGTGTGGAATGTGCCATTTCGCAAAACCCAGACATGGAGCTGGTCGCCGTCTTTACGCGTCGCGCGCCCGAGACTGTCAAAATTCTTTCCGACAAAGCCACTGTTTATCATATCAATGACATTCAAAACATGATCGGCAAGGTGGACGTGATGATCCTTTGTGGCGGCAGCGCCACCGATCTTCCCTATCAAACGCCTGCCATTGCCAAGCTCTTCTCGGTTGTGGATAGCTTTGACACCCACGCAAAGATCCCCGAGCATTTTGTTACCGTTGATGCGGCGGCACGCGAGGGGGGCAATCTTGCCGTCATCTCTTGCGGCTGGGACCCCGGTATGTTCTCCATCAACCGTCTGTATGCTGAGTCGATTTTGCCCGACGGCAAGAGCTACACCTTTTGGGGCAAGGGCGTGAGCCAAGGGCACTCCGATGCCATTCGTCGCATTGCAGGCGTTGTCAATGCAAAGCAATACACCATTCCCGTACAGTCGGCGCTGGATGCGGTTAGAAGCGGCTCCAATCCCGACCTGACCACCCGAGAGAAGCACCTGCGTGAGTGCTTTGTGGTTGCCGAGGAGGGTGCAGACCTTGCTCGCATCGAGCGCGAGATCGTCACCATGCCCAACTATTTTGCAGATTACGACACTATCGTTCATTTTATTACTGCGGAAGAAATGGCACGCGATCACAGCGGCATTCCACACGGTGGATTTGTCATTCACGCAGGCAAAACAGGCAAAGATGGTGAGCACACCAACATCATTGAATACAATCTCAAACTGGACTCCAATCCCGAGTTCACTGCAAGCGTTCTTGTTGCTTGCGCGCGTGCGGCGTACCGCATGAAGGAAGAGGGTGCCGTTGGTTGCAAGACCATTTTGGATATTCCCCCCTCTTATCTCTCCCCTGCCTCGGGCGAGGATCTGCGAAAGAGATTGCTGTGATTGCATAATAAATAAGGATGGAACTTTTTGTTTCATCCTTTTCTTTTGTCTCTTGTCATATTTCACTTTTTGGTTGCATAGGTTATAGCACAACCAAAATAGAGGAGGATTTACCCTATGAAAAATCAATGCACTGATCTTACCGAGATTCCGCAACCCAACAAATTTCAAATCATTTTAGAGAAGATTGGAAAACGCAACATCATTATCGCCTGCGCGGTTCTGCTTATTGGCGTTGCCGTTTTGATGAACTTTATTCTGTTCTCGGGAGCGAATAAGGATGACGGCTATGACGGTTACGATCAGCCCAGCGGAAGCGTCTCCGACGATGCCAACAAAAACGATGCCACCGACGTAAGCGCTTACTTCTCCGCAACACAGGTCAGCCGTCAACGCGCACGCGATGAGGCTCTTGAGGTTTTGCAGGCAGTGGTGGAAAATGTAGATGCCACCGAGGCTATGAAGAACGAGGCTCTTGCCGAGATTGCCGTTATCGCTGACGAGATCCAAAAGGAAGCCAACATCGAGTCTCTCATCACCGCCAAGGGTTTTGAGGCTTGCGTTGCCGTCATCAACAATGACACCGCCAGCATCGTTGTCAAAGCCGACGACCTGCAACCCGCGCAGATCGCACAGATCAACGCCATCGTCTACGAGCAGGCAGGCATCCTGCCCTCGGGTGTGACGATTATTAGAAAGTAATTAGGGTGCGTTTGTGGGGGAAACTTCTTGAAAGAAGTTTCC
>JAZNYU010000195.1:0-2986 GCA_045594605.1 Eubacteriales bacterium | reverse complement strand
GTTATAATATACTATATATAGTGTTTTTTGACCAAGAAAGGGGGAACGAGCAATGGAATACATTATGAACGACGTATTGTCCGGCGCGATCGTTCCCGTTTTGTTGGGTGTGACGCCCGAGGCAAGCGAGACGGCGCACCGCATGTACCGCCAGCACGGCGTGCTATCGCACGTATTTTGTGACAGAATTCCGCTGGCCTCACGCCTTTCCCTTTGCATGAAATTCCATCGCGTTCCCGCGACTACGGGAGATGCGCTCCTTTTGCAAGCGCTCTCCGATTTTGCCGATCAGCTTGGCAACGCCGACCTGATCTTGTATCTCATCCCCTGCAATGAGCACTACACCAATCTTGTGTGGGATCACGCCGAGGAGCTGGAGCGCCGATTTGTGATCGCCGACCGCGCCGAGATGGATCGCGTTTGGTTTGGTGCCGCGTCTGCACCTCTTGGGGAGGTGACGGCATGATGAAAATTTGTAATTATCTTGGTATTCTTGGCGGTCTTGGTCCTATGTCTACGGTGTATTTTTGCGAGCTACTCAATCGCCACACCGCTGCCACGCGTGACGCCGATCACATTGATATGCTCATCAGCAGCCGCGCGACCACGCCCGACCGCACCGCTTACATCCTTGACAAGAATTCTCCCGATCCCCTGCCCGTGATGCTCACTGAGGCGCACCGTCTGGAACGCGCAGGCGTGGATCTCATTGTAGTCCCCTGCAACACCGCGCATTATTTTTATGACGGACTTGCACAGAGCTGTCAGGTACCGATCCTGAACATCATTGACGAAACGGTCGCGCATCTTTCGCGCATGGGCGTTCAACGGTTTGGTCTGCTTGCCACCGAGGGAACCATTCGTGCAGGTGCTTACGAGCGTTTTTGCACGCCTCGCGGACTCTCGTGCGTGACTCCCACAAAGGACGAGCAGGCGATCATCACCGACATCATTTTTGGGCAGATCAAGCAGAACAAGCCCGTGGATATGGGTGCTTTCCAAAAAGTTGTCGACTCGCTCCGCTCTCGCGGATGCGAAAAGATCGTGCTTGGCTGCACGGAGCTTTCACTTCTCAAAAAGCTTGGTTTGGATGACGAATTGTTCGTCGACTCGCTCGACGTGCTTGCATACCGCACCATTCTTGCGTGCGGCAAGACGCCTGTGGGCTTTCCTTCCTCGTTTGTAGGAAAGGAGGCGGCACAGTGAAGTCTTATCTTCTTTTGGGCAGACTCTTCCCCTTCGACCACATCCCCGACTGTGAAATTACGACCCTGACCGACCACTCGGAGCGCACGAACGCCGAGAGCGTGTTCGTTTGTATTCGCGGTGCTCGCTTTGACGGGCATACGCTTGCCCCTCGCGCATACGAGCGCGGCTGCCGCATTTTTGTTGCGGAAGAGGCACTGAATCTCCCCTCCGATGCTTGCGTGCTCCTCACAAACAACAGTCGCAAGACGCTCTCGGAGCTTGCCTGCACCCTTTGGGGTGACCCTTCGGGCAAGATGCACGTCATTGGCATTACGGGAACCAAGGGCAAAACGACCACGGCTACCATGCTTGCGCATATTCTCAATTCGGTGGGTATTCCCACGGGATACATTGGTACCAACGGCATCTGTTACGGATCGGTGGAGCGCACGACCGCAAACACCACGCCCGATCCCTTAACCCTGCAATCTACCCTTGCGGATATGCACCGCTCGGGCATTCGTGCCGTTGTGATGGAGGTCTCCTCACAAGGACTGATGCAGAGCCGCGTAGCGGGTGTGCAGTTTGGAACGGTGCTCTTTACCAATCTTTATCTTGACCACGTCGGTTCTTCCGAGCATCCCACCTTTGAGCACTACCGCGCGACAAAGCATTCGCTCTTTACCGATTTTGCATCGCTCAACGCGGTTTGGAACATCGACGACCCCGCAACGCCTATGATGCGCCTTGGCTGCACGGCTTTGCGCAACCTGACGGTTTCGGGCAAAGAAACGCAGGCAGATTATCTTGCACAGAACATGCGCCCCTTGCGGGATGCGAACGGACTTTTTTCGCTCTTCCGCCTCATTTGCGAGAACGAGGAGCTGGAGTGCCGCTTGCGCCTTTTGGGGGAACACAATATTTACAACGCCCTTTTGGCGGTTGCCGTTGCGCACGGCGTTTTTCAGGTTCCGCTCGCTATGGCGGTGGCATCGCTTGAAAAGCTTGCTATTCGCGGCAGAGCCGAGTGCATTCCCCTGCCAAACGGTGCGCTTTGTGTGATCGACTACGCGCACAACGGCGAAAGTTTGCGACATCTATTGACCTCTTTGCGCACATATCAGCCCTCGCGCTTGATCTGTCTGTTTGGCTCGGTTGGCGAGCGCACACAACTCCGCCGCCGCGAGCTTGGCGAGGTTGCGGCAGAGCTGGCTGACCTCTCGATCCTCACCTCCGACAACCCCGGCACAGAGGACCCCATGCACATCATTGACGAGATTGCCGCCGCGTTTGGCGACAAGAGAAAAGCATACATCAAAATTCCAGACAGAAGCGATGCCATCCGCTGTGCGGTGTCTATTCTGCAACGGAATGACATTCTGGTCCTTGCAGGCAAGGGTCACGAGGAATATCAACTCATTGGGCGGGAAAAGCTCCCCTTCTCGGAACGCGACATCATCAAGGACGTTTTAGAGAGTGACCCGATCCTATTACCGAAATAATTTTTTAAGGAGGCGCTATGGCACGTTTGGTTTTTCACATCGACGTTAATAGCGCCTTTCTTTCTTGGGAAGCGATGCGGCGCGTAAAAAACGGTGAAAGTGACATTCGGCTCATTCCTTCCGCCATTGGCGGTGACCGAGAAAGCCGCCGCGGCGTTATTTTGGCAAAGTCGATCCCCGCAAAAAAATACGGCGTGAAGACGGGTGAGCCGATTGCATCCGCCTTGCGCAAGTGCCCCCAACTGTATTTGGCAAAGCCTGATTTTTCGCTTTATGAGCGATGCTCGCGCGCTTTT
>JAZNYU010000194.1:0-7064 GCA_045594605.1 Eubacteriales bacterium | reverse complement strand
TGCTCCTCTTTAAAAACGAAACACACAACCATCCCACCGAAATTGAGCCCTTTGGCGGCGCGGCTACCTGCATTGGCGGTGCTATCCGCGATCCGTTATCGGGGCGCTCCTACGTCTATGCGGCAATGCGCGTCACGGGTGCGGCAGATCCTACCGTACCGGTTAGCGACACCATCCCCGGTAAGCTGCCGCAACGCAAGATCGTGCAAACCGCCGCCGCGGGATACTCCTCCTACGGTAATCAAATCGGTCTTGCTACGGGCATGGTTGACGAGCTTTACCACCCCGGATACGCGGCAAAGCGAATGGAGATCGGCGCGGTCATCGCCGCCACTCCTGCAGAGAACGTGCGCCGCGAGCGCCCCGAGGATGGCGACGTTGTTATCCTTTTGGGCGGCAGAACCGGTCGCGACGGCATTGGCGGTGCAACGGGTTCATCCAAGGCACACGACTCTCATTCTGTTGAGACCTGCGGCGCCGAGGTGCAAAAGGGCAACGCGCCCGAGGAGCGAAAGCTCCCACGCCTCTTCCGCAACGCCGAGGCGTGCCGCATGATCAAGCGTTGCAACGACTTTGGAGCCGGCGGTGTGTCGGTTGCCGTTGGCGAGCTTGCCGACGGTCTTGACATCAATTTGAATGCCGTTCCCAAAAAATACGAGGGCCTTGACGGCACCGAGCTTGCCATCAGCGAGTCGCAGGAAAGAATGGCGGTCGTTGTAGAAGCGCGCGACGTAGAGCGTTTTTGCGCTTTGGCAGAGACCGAAAACCTTGAAGCGACAGTGGTTGCAAGAGTCACTGCCGAGCCGCGCCTGAAGATGCACTGGAACGGCAAGACCATTGTGGATATTTCCCGTGAATTTCTCGATTCCAACGGAGCCGAGAAGCATATAGACATTGCTCCTACAAAACTGCAGGATCATCAAAAACCCGTAGTTGAGGATTTCAAAGACGGCTACCGCGCACTGGTATCCGACCTCAACGTTTGCTCCAAGCGAGGGCTTTCCGAGCGTTTTGACTCCACTATCGGTGCGGGAACGGTGCTCATGCCCTTTGGCGGCAAGCATCAAAAAACGCCCATTCAGGCAATGGTGCACAAAATTTCCGTAGAGGAAAAGCACACCGACGCCTGCTCCTATATGGCGTGGGGATACAACCCCTATATCACGTCCGCAAGCCCCTACCACGGCGCATATCTCGCCGTTGTGGAAAGCGTTTGCAAGCTGATCGCAACGGGTGCTTCCTTTGAGGACGTGTATCTGACTTTCCAAGAATATTTCGAAAAGCCCCTCAAGGACGGAGCGCGTTGGGGCAAGCCCCTGGCGGCACTCCTTGGCGCATTCCGCGCACAAAAGGAGCTTGGCGTGGCGGCAATCGGCGGCAAGGACTCGATGAGCGGTTCTTTTGAAAAGCTCGACGTTCCCCCCACGCTGGTTTCCTTTGCCGTTACCACGGGGAAGGTAGGCGAGGTCATTTCCAACGATGCCAAAGCGGCAGGGCACAAGCTTATCTGTCTGGCGCCCAAGTACGGAGAGGACGGACTCCCCGTAGCCGCGTCTCTTCTTGAGACCTTCCAAAAGGTCACGGCACTGATGCGCGCAGGCAAGGTCTATGCGGCATACACCCCCACCTTTGGCGGCATTGCCGAGGCGGTCTACAAAATGTGCATCGGTAACGGACTTGGCTTCCGTTTTGACAGATCGATGTGCAACAGAGCCATCTTTGATTACTCCTACGGCGTATTCCTGCTTGAAGTTGATGCCGATACAGAGGGCATGCTCGTTGGTCACTTTACCGATGATGATATGATCTCTCGCGGTGAAGAAAGAATTTCTCTTTCCGATCTTGAACCCCTCTACGAGGGCAAGCTTGAGGGCGTTTACCCGATGCTCGAAAAGAGAGAGAGCAAGCAGATCGAAGCCTTCTCTTATGTGGGAGAGAGCACAAAAGCACCTGCCATTAAGGTAGCAAAGCCCAAGGTGCTCATTCCCGTATTCCCCGGCACCAACTGCGAGTTTGATACCGCAAAGGTGATGCGCGATGCGGGAGCGGATGCAAAGATCTTTGTTATCAACAACCTCACATCTGACGGCATTTCGCGCAGCGTAGAAGCGTTTGCAAAAGAACTTTCAACCTCGCAAATGGTGTTTATTCCCGGCGGTTTTTCGGGCGGCGACGAGCCAGACGGCTCGGGCAAATTCATTATGGCGTTCTTCCGCAACGCGGCTATCCGCGAGGGAGTACACGACCTTCTTGACAAGCGCGACGGACTGATGGCAGGTATTTGCAACGGCTTCCAAGCCCTCATCAAGCTCGGTCTTGTGCCTTACGGCAAGATCGTGGATACCGATGTAAATTGCCCCACCCTGACCTTTAACACCATCTCGCGCCACCAATCCAAGCTTGTCCGCATTCGCGTAGCATCCAACAAATCTCCTTGGCTCGCGAGCACCGAGGTTGGCGAGGTCTACACCGTTCCGATCTCGCACGGCGAGGGACGCTTCCTCGCATCCGATGACTTGCTCCGTCAGCTTGCGGCAAACGGTCAGCTCGCAACCCAACACGTTGATCTTGACGGGGGCGCTACCGATGACATCCGCTTCAACCCCAACAATTCTGCATTCGCCATTGAGGGTATCACCTCGCCCGACGGTCGTGTGTTTGGCAAAATGGGGCATAGTGAGCGCATTGGTTCGGGACTTTATAAAAACGTGGACGGCAAATACGATATGAAGCTCTTTGCGTCCGCAGTCAAATATTTCTCTTAACGGAGGTATGGTATGGCATATTTAACCGATATTGAAATTGCACAAAGCACAAAAATGCAACCCATCACCGAGATCGCAAAGGTCGCGGGCGTGGATGAAGAATATCTCGAGCAGTACGGCAAATACAAGGCAAAGGTCGACTACGCATTGCTCAAAAAGAGCAGTCGCAAAAATGGCAAATTGGTGCTCGTAACCGCCATCACGCCCACCCCTGCCGGGGAGGGTAAGACCACCACTACCATCGGTCTTGCCGACGGTATGCGCCGCATTGGCAAAAACTGCGTGGTCGCATTGCGTGAGCCCTCGCTCGGCCCCGTATTTGGCATCAAGGGCGGCGCCGCAGGCGGCGGATACGCACAGGTTGTTCCAATGGAGGATATCAACCTGCACTTTACCGGCGACTTCCACGCCATTGGTGCTGCAAACAATCTGCTCGCGGCAATGCTGGATAATCACATCTATCAGGGCAACCGACTCAACATCGATCCTCGCCGCATCACCTGGAAGCGTTGCGTGGATATGAACGACCGTCAGCTTCGTTTCGTTACCGACGGTCTTGGCGGACGTGTCAACGGTGTGCCGCGTGAGGACGGCTACGACATTACGGTAGCATCCGAGATCATGGCAGTTTTCTGTCTTGCAAACTCCATCTCCGACCTCAAGGAGCGTCTCTCTCGCATCGTTGTTGCGTACACGTATGACGAAAAGCCTGTTACCGCCGGCGATCTTGGCGCAGTTGGCGCTATGGCGGCGCTTCTCAAGGATGCGCTCAAGCCCAACCTTGTGCAAACGCTTGAGGGAACCCCCGCCTTCGTTCACGGCGGACCCTTTGCCAACATTGCCCACGGCTGCAACTCTGTCATTGCCACCAAAATGGCAATGAAGCTTGGCGATTACACCATTACCGAGGCAGGCTTTGGTGCCGATCTTGGCGCCGAAAAGTTCCTGGACATCAAGTGCCGCATGGCAGGTCTTGACCCCGACGCGGTAGTTGTTGTAGCAACCGTTCGCGCGCTCAAAATGCACGGCGGTGTTGCAAAAACCGAGCTTGGAGCAGAGAACCTCGAGGCGCTCGGCGCGGGACTCCCGAATCTTTTGCGCCACGTTTCCAACATCAAAGACGTTTACGGCCTGCCTTGCGTGGTAGCCGTCAACCGTTTCCCGACCGACACCGATGCCGAAATTGCGCTTGTAATTGAGAAGTGCAAGGCGCTTGGCGTCAACGTCGTTCTCTCCACCGTATGGGCAGAGGGCGGCAAGGGCGGTATGGCGCTTGCCGAGGAGGTCGTTCGTCTTTGCGAAGAGCCTCACGAATTCAACTTCTCCTACTCTCTTGAGGGGAGCATTGAAGATAAGATTGAAGCCATTGTCAAAAACATTTACCGCGGCGACGGTGTTGTGATCGCTCCCGCGGCAAAAAAAGAGATCGACAAGCTCACCTCTCTCGGCTTTGACAAATTGCCCGTATGTATGGCAAAAACGCAGTACAGCTTTTCGGATGACATGACCAAGCTTGGCGCGCCCGAAAACTTTACAGTAACCGTTCGCAACGTTAAGGTTTCTGCCGGTGCCGGCTTTATCGTGGCCCTGACGGGCGATATTATGACCATGCCCGGCCTTCCCAAGTCTCCCGCCGCCGAACGCATCGACGTCGATGACGACGGCAAGATCTCGGGATTGTTTTAAGTGAATTTTAGAAAGATGGTGGGGGAAACTTCTTGCAAGAAGTTTCCCCCACACCCCTTTCAAGAACTCTCGCACAAAAAATCAAAAAGGGAAATCGTTAGTTTGCCGACAGACAGTTGGCGCGCGTCACAAAGACGCGCTTTTGCTATCGCAAGAAATCAGGGACCACCGAGACCCTGCTTTCTCAGAAAGTTGTTTGTCTGTGGTAGGGAACGGCGTCCTCGACGTCCCGAAAAAGTTTTTACAGGCTAAAAACCACTCTCTCTGTTGACAATTCTCTCGGGATGCGGTATAATAATCTTGTTAACAAGATTAAATGGCAATATGCCGCACAAAAAGGAGACAGTATTATGGAATACGGATTGCAATTATACAGCGTAAGAGACATCACCCAAAAGGGACTTGAGGGTGCTATGCAAAAGGTAGCCGACCTTGGCTACAGCTCGGTTGAGTTTGCAGGCTTCTTTGGCAATTCTGCGCCTGAGGTTGGCAGAATGCTGCGCGACACGGGTCTGCGCATCAGTGGCACGCACACGGGTTGGGAAGAACTCACCCCCGACCGCATTATGAACACCATCCTCTACCACAAGATCATCGGCAACAAGAACATCATCATTCCTTGGGCTGATCTTTCCGATCGCCTCAAGCTTGGTCAGTTTATTGCCCTTGTCAACGAGGCACAACCTCTTTTGGCACAACACGGCATCACACTCTCCTACCACAACCACAAGGACGAGTTCCTGCCCAATAAGGCAGGTCAAATTCCGCACGAGGTGCTCCAAAGATGTACCAACATCAAGTTTGAGATAGACACCTTCTGGGCGTATGCCGCAGGACAAGATCCCATCGCGCTCCTTGAGCGTCTTGGCGACCGCGTCAGTGTTATCCACCTCAAGGACGGCCTTGCTAACGGACAAGGCAAGGCACTCGGTGAGGGCACCGCACCCGTAGCGGCTGTTCGCGAGTACGCGATCGCACACGGTCTTGAAATGGTCGTTGAGAGCGAAACGCTCAACCCCACGGGCATCAAAGAGGTAGAGCGTTGCATCAAATATCTGCGCTCGCTGGAGGCTTAATGCGCCGCATCCTGATCCTCTTGGCGGTGGCAGCTCTGTTGCTTGCCCTCGCATCCTGCGAAGGGTGGGGACCGCAAGAGCCCGACCGGACGTCTCAAACGCTCGTCACCACAGAGAACACCACAGAGGAAACCACCGAACAGACGACACCCGAAGAGACCACTCCCGAGGCGACGACTCCTGCCGTCACCGAGCCTGATTTTCCCAATCAGCCCGACCCCGACGGCACCAAGCGGTATTGAACCGCAATTTTGACACAAAGGAAAACGATATGATCCCAATTGAGTTACGGCTGAGCCCAACGCTTTCGTTGCGGCTTTGCCAAACGCAAAAATTCAAAACCGAAATGCTCTCGCTCTCGGCTGCTTTGCCGATCGCGGGGCAAAAGCCATACATGACGTCCTTGCTTTTGTCCGTGCTTTTGCGCGGTACCGAAAGCTATCCCGATATTTCCGCCATCAACCGCCGTCTGGATTATTTGTTTGGCACCGAGCTTTCGGTGCGCAACTTCTATCGCGGCGACTCGCAGGTGATCGGTCTTTGCGCCAACGTTCTGGGCGAAGACTATCTCCCCGACGGCATCCCCGAGCGCGAAAAGCTGCTATCAGAGGTTGTAGCGATCATGCGCGAGGTCTTTTTCTCTCCCGCGCTGGACGAGCATGGACTGTTGCGTGCAAACTACGTGGAAAGCGAAAAGCAATTGCATTGTGATGCCATCCGCGCAAAAAAGAACCATCCGCAAGGGTATGCTATGGACCGTTGCCGCAGCTTGATGTTTGATGATGAACCCTGCGGCACTCCGCTTTACGGAACCGAGGAAGAGGTCATGGCAGTCACCCCCGAGGACTTGACCGCACACTGGAGAGCGCTTTGCAAAGATCTTTCCTTGCACGCCTTTTACGTTGGCGCCGGCAATCAGGAAAGCGTCATTGCCGCTCTTGCCGAGGGCTTGCAGCTGGAGGGTGTTCAAGCCGAGCCCATCCCCAAGGGAAGTCCCGCTACCATTCCGCTCACCAACGTAGCAGCGCTTGCGCGCCGCGACGAGAGAAGGGTGGATGAGGATCTGCCCGTGCATCAAAGTGCATTGGTCATGGGCTTGCGCACGCCTGCCGCCGTGCAGGACGACGGATTTTTTGCCTGTGCCTTTTACAACGAGCTTTTGGGCTCGTCCTCTCCCGTTTCCAAATTGTTTATCAACGTGCGCGAAAAACGCGGACTTTGCTACTCCTGCTTTTCCACCTACAACGCTTACAAGGGTGCACTCACCATTTGTTGCAGTCTGGAAAGCGACCGTCTCGAAGAAGCCGAAGGCGAGATCCGTGCACAGCTTGCCGCTCTTGCCGCAGGAGACATCAGCGACGACGAATGGCAAGCGGCACAAAAGTCGATGGAGAATGCCTACCGTCAGCTTTCCGACAGTCCCTCTGCCACCGAGGTCTACTACCTTGGCAGAGCCTTGGCAGGCGTTCCCGTCTCTCCAGAGGAGGGCAGCGCACGCATTGCCGCGCTGACGCGCGAGGAGGTCATTCAAGTGGCA
>JAZNYU010000193.1:0-3023 GCA_045594605.1 Eubacteriales bacterium | reverse complement strand
GAACACCGAAGAAAATATCCCAAATATTCTCTCGAACAATGGCATCTTATGAATGATTATTTGCGTTTTATTCGAAGATTTCTTTTTTTTGCTGGTTTCATCCATCATCAAAATTCTCCTATACAACATTAAAATCAAAACGTCATCGTCATTTGGTCGGTTTCGTTGATGTTATCGAGGACACCGTTTGCGCGGAGCATTTCGATGACGGATTTGGAGATCTTTGCGCGGATCTGCAGGTCTTCCACCGAGAAGAAGGGTTCTTCCTCGCGGGCTTTGATGATGTTTTGCGCTGCATTTTCACCAAGTCCCGGGAGTGAGGAGAACGGCATACGGATAGCGCCGTTTTCGGGTTGGAAGATGAACGCGTGCGATTTTTCCAGATCGACGGGCAGGAACTTGATTCCTCGTGCCATAGCTTCCAGCGTCAGCTGCCATACGGGAACGCTGCTCTGCTCCTTTTGCGATGCCTCCTTGCCGCGCTTTTGAATATCACGCAGGAGCGCAACCACGCTTTGTCTGCCACCCCCTGCCACTTGTGCATCAAAGCCATTGGGGGCTACGGTGAACATGGTGCAATAGAACGCTACGGGCTGATGTACCTTGTACCAAGCCAAGCGAATCGCCGACATAACGTATGCCGCCGCGTGTGCCTTGGGGAACAAATATTTGATCTTTTTACAGGATGCAATATACCACTCGGGAACGTTGTGTGCGCGCATATCGGCTTCCCATTCGGGGGTGAGTCCCTTACCCTTACGAACCGCCTCCATGATCTTGAATGCGGTGGCGTTTTCCAGTCCGTAGCGGATCATATCCAGCATGATACCGTCACGGGTACCGATAACTCGGGAAATATCGCAGATTCCCTCTTTGATGAGGTCCTGCGCGTTGCCAAGCCATACGTTGGTTCCATGCGTCAAGCCCGAGATCTGCAAAAGGTCGGCAAAGTTGCGCGGCTTTGCATCGAGGAGAACCTGTTGAATAAAGGGGGTTCCCAGCTCGGGAAGTCCATATGTACCGATGGTGCAGCCTTCAATATCCTCGGGACGGATGCCAAGCGGCTTTGTGGACTCAAAGAGCTCATAAGCCGAGCGATCGTTCATGGGAACGTCAAGCACCGAGGTATCGGTAAAGCGCTCGAGGTACTTATATTTGGTAGGAATATCATGCCCAAGCTCGTCTAGCTTGAGGATGGTATCGTGCAGATAGGAGAAGGCAAAGTGCGTTGTGATAATATCGGAGTTGGGGTCATCTGCAGGGTGCTGAACGGGGGTAAAATCGTAAACGTCATACTGCGAGGGGACTACGATGATACCGCCCGGGTGCTGACCTGTGGTCTTTTTTACGCCCACGCAATTCTTAACCAGTCGGTTCATTTCGGCACGCGGGAGACTGATGCCCTTCTCTTCCACAAACTTGGCAACGTAGCCGTATGCAGTCTTATCGGCAAGCGTGCCGAGCGTTCCCGCACGGAACACGTGTCCTTCACCAAAGAGCTCCTCGGTGTATTTGTGGACTCTACCTTGCACGTCGCCCGAGAAGTTGAGGTCAATATCGGGGGATTTGTCGCCGTAGAAGCCAAGGAAGGTCTCGAACATAATATCGTGACCGTCAGCCATATACTTTGTTCCACACTTGGGGCAATTTTTGTCGGGTAAATCAAAGCCTGAGCCGACAGAGCCGTCGGTGAAGAACTCGTTGTGCTTACATTCGGGATTTGGGCAATAATAGTGCGGCGGCAAAGGGTTTACCTCGGAGATACCCGCCATGGTTGCGGCAAAGGACGAGCCAACAGAGCCACGCGAGCCGACAAGGTACCCTTGATCCTCACTATACTTTACCAAGCGCTGTGCGATGAGGTACAGTACCGAAAAGCCGTTTTTAACGATGGAGTCAAGCTCACGTGCAAGACGCCCCGAAACAAGCTCGGGGAGCGGATCGCCATACATTCTCTTGGCTCTCTCCCAGCACATATCCTGCAGCTCCTGCTCCGCCCCTTCCATCTCGGGGGTATAGTTGCCCTCGGGAATGGGGCGCACGCGCTCGATCATATCGGCAATGAGGTTGGTGTTGGTAACGACCACCTCGTATGCCTTCTCTTCTCCAAGATAGGAGAACTCTGCAAGCATTTCGTCGGTTGTGCGCAGATAAATGCCAACGTCGCGGTCGAAATCCTTGAACTTCATGCCTGCAAGCAAAATCTTGCGGTAGAGCTCGTCCTCCTCATTGAGGAAGTGCGCATCACAGGTAGCGCAAACGGGCTTACCGTATTTTTCGCCAAGCTCTACAATGCGGCGGTTGAGGTTACGCAGTCCTTCGTCATCGGCAACGGTGCCCTCGGCAATGAGGAAGCGGTTGTTGCAGATGGGTTGGATCTCGAGATAATCGTAGAAGTTGACGATCTCCTCGATCTCGCTCTCGGGACGGTTTTCCAAAATCGCGCGGAAAAGCTCGCCAGCCTCGCAGGCAGAACCGATGATGAGTCCCTCGCGGTGCTTTTCCAAGACCGTTTTGGGAATACGCGGAAAGCGACGGTAATAGTCAAGATAATTCATGGAAATGAGCTTGTAAAGGTTCTTCAGTCCGATCTTGTTCTTAACGAGGATGATTTGGTGATAGGGCTTGAGCTTGAGCGGATCGGTCTTTTCTGCCATTTCCTGCTGCAGCATACGCCAGTCGCGAAGATCGGCTTTTTCCATAATGTCGATCATACGGAAGAAGATGTGTGCGAGCATTTCGGCATCGTCACAAGCACGGTGATGGTTGAAATCGCCCAAATTGTAGGCATTTGCAATGGCATCGAGGGTGTGCTTGTTGAGATCGGGATTGATGTAGCGCGAAAGTGCGAGCGTATCAAGATACGGATTTTCAAACGGCAGTCCCGCCTCTTTTGCAAAGTGACGGATAAAGCCGATATCAAAGTTTGCGTTGTGCGCAATGAGGAGCGGCTGGACCTCTTTTTGAGGATCGTTGCCGACAAATTCAAAGAAGGCTTTGAGCGCCTCGTCATATTTGGGCGC
>JAZNYU010000192.1:0-5913 GCA_045594605.1 Eubacteriales bacterium | reverse complement strand
CCGCAACGTCCTATGAGAACCAGACCAAAAAGGCGATCAACAACGTCTTTATTGCCGATGCGCTCAACGAATTTTTGCGCCAGCAGCTTGAGGTCTACTTTATTGAAAACCCCAAGGCAGCAGAGCTCTTTGCCAACCAAGCGCTCATTAACAAGCACAGCCGTGAGAGCGCGGAAAAGGCACGCGTGGACGTAAAGAAAAAACTTTCGGGCTCGATCGACGGTGCAAATCGCGTTGAAAAATTTGTCAACTGTCGCTCCAAGGACCCCAACGTGGCAGAGCTCTACATTGTAGAGGGCGACTCCGCGGCAACCTCTGTTAAGCTCGCGCGCAAGTCCGAGTATCAGGCAATTATGCCTGTGCGCGGCAAAACCCTCAACTGCCTCAAGAGTGACTACGACAAGATCTTTAAGAGTGAGATCATCACAGATCTGCTTAAAGTTATCGGCTGCGGCGTTGAGATCAAGACCAAGAAAAAGAACGATGTTGCTACGTTTGATCTGAACAATCTGCGTTGGTCCAAGGTCATCATCTGTACCGATGCCGATGAGGACGGCTTCCAGATCCGCACCCTGCTTCTGACTCTGTTCTACCGTCTGCTCCCAACGCTCCTTGCCGAGCACAAGGTCTTTATTGCAGAAACGCCCTTGTTTGAAATCACCACCAAGGACGAAAAGTTCTTTGCCTATGACGAATTTGAAAAAGCAGAGATCCTGAAAAAAATCGGTCACAAGCGCTACACCCTGCAACGCTCCAAGGGTCTTGGTGAGAACGACCCCGACATGATGTGGCAAACCACCATGAACCCCGAAACGCGCCGCCTCATTTCGGTCTCCCCCGCAGATGCCGCCGCCACCGAGATTATGTTTGATACACTCCTTGGCGACAATCTCCCTGCGCGTAAGCAATTTATCACCGAAAACGGTAGCAAGTATATGAAGGATATCGACGTATAAAATGCATCAAGCTTTACAAAACGCAAAAAGAACCCCACCGAGTTTCGGTGGGGTTCTCTCTGTTTCGATCACTCTTCTACAATAGAAAGCAGAACAAGATAGACCGTTTTTTGATCCACGTCAAACGTCAAACACCCTTTTGCCGTGACTGGAATGCTCACGGTATTCAGGCAAAAGCGCACGCTGACCGAGGACATTGAGGTAACACACGCAAAAGAGAAATCGCGAACCATATATTCTTCCTCCAGTGCGGAGAGCGGCAGCGTTGCTTGCACTTGGTAGTAGTAAGTATCCTCGTCGCCTATGTGTATGTATACGGTCGCTATAAACAAATTGTCACCGTCTTTAAACAGGAACAGAGTATCCAGAATCTCGTTGGAATCGTTGAGCAGATTCACAATTTTGAGCACTTCTACGTTGTCATAATCCTTTTCAACCAGAACGCGAAGCTTTTCTGCCTGTTTTTTGTATTCCTCTTTGTCTTGCTTAAGCTGATTCAATTTTTGCAGATCCGGCTCTTTGCCTTGCTGGCTCTGCGCCTCTTTGGCTTTTTCCTCTTCCATTCTTGCATGTAACTCAAGTCCCGCCGACACCCAAAGCAGAATGATAGCAATCACGAAGCAGACAATGGAGACACGACGGAAGAATTCGGCAGCCTTGGTGGGGTACATAACGTAAAAATCATCCGTTACGGAAAGGGGTTCAAATCCCTCGCCGTAAGGTCTTCCCTCTTCGATGGCGCGCAGACCCTCTTCGGCAAACGCGGCATAGCAAAGGTTGGGAGCTTTGCGTGCTTCTTCAAACAACTCCTTGGCGAGCTCGACCTCGCCTTTTGCAAGCGCAATGCGTGCACGGGAAGAAAACTGTGCGATCTGCTCCAATTTGGTTTTTCCCGCTGCTTGGTTCATCCCCTCGCAGATCTCCCAGTCGCCCGCAAGATAGGCATTGTAGAAATCAAAAACGCTGTGGTGCGGTGCTTGCTTTCTTTTGACCGACGGCTTTTCCCTTTCCCAAAGTCGGCCTGTCTTCTCGCAGATCTCTCGCAGGTTTTCGTCGTCTCCTGTAACGAAATACACAACGGCAAGACGGCCAAGGTAAGCATACCGTCCTTTTTTTGCCGCCTTGGGGTCGGCGAGCTTTTTGCGACAAAACTCAACCACGTTGCCAAAATTACCGCAGTAATATTCACTCAACATCTGAAGCCCCACGAGCTTTCCTTTTTTTACGATCTTACGAAAAAGCGATGCATCAAGGTTATCCAGCAGTACGGACAACAGCACCTTGCGAACGATGATACGCTTAACAAAAAAGCCAACAGCGCAAATGACCATATAGCAAAACAAAGCAACGGCATAGCTCTTAACAGTTAAGTACACTACCGGTATCAAAGCGAGCATAACGATCAAAAGCGCCCACGACAGCAAGCGGTATTTTTTGAGATAGTACTTTTCGTTTTTCATACGGTCTCCTTTTTAATAGTCCTCTATCACAACAAACAGAATTCGGACCGCGTACAACACGCAGATCTGCAAAAAATTATTGCAAATTGACAGTACCGTCTGCACAAGTAACTACAAACGGGAGCATGGTTTGCACCAGAGCTCCGCCAAAGGAAATGGCGTTCCATTGCTCCACGGTGCCCGCAAAGGTAAGCCCTCTTAAGGCAATGCAGAATACAAATGCCTGAGAACCAATTTGGGTAACACTTGCGGGGATGCTGACGCTTGTCAGCTTTTCGCAGTTGGAAAACGCTTGTGCACCAATGCTTGTAACGCCTTCGGGAATTGTGATGCTTTCCAAGGAACGGCATCCTGCAAACGCACCGTTACCAATGGTGGTAACATCGCTCGAAAGGGTAACACTCGTCAACCCGGAGCAACCGCGAAAGGCATATGCCTCGATCTCGATAACGCTATTGGGCAGGACGATTTGATTCAATTGAGAAGCATCCTGAAATGCGTGCATGGCAATTGCCGTAACGCCCTCGGGAATGAGCGAGGCATTGCACCCCAAAACCAATCTTTTGCTCTTTCGCTCGATGATGCAATTGCCCTCACTGTAAAACGTGGGATTTGCCTCAGCAACGGAAAGCGCGGTCAAGGATCTGCAACCCGCAATCATTAAAATGTCGATCTCCTTAACAGTAGCGGGGAGCTCCAGACCAGTGAGCGCAGAGCAGTCGAAAAAGGCGGATTCGCCAATGCTCTCAAGACTTTGCGAGAGCGCGATGCTCTCCAGCTTTTCGCACATAAAGAATGCGAAATCCTCAATACGGATGACCGTATCGGGTAAGATCACCTCTATCAGCTGCGAGCAATCTTTAAAGGCCTGCTTGCCGATGGCGGTAACGCGAAGCCCGTCAAGGGTGGCGGGAATATTCAGCAAGGTATCGGTGCAGCTTCCCATCCCCGTAACGGTACAGGTCTCGTTATCGGCGTTGGGCGTATAGGCAAGACCGACGGACGTGGGCACGGTTCTCGTTTCCTTTTCCCCACACGCACAAAGACGCTCCTGCAAAACGCCCTCGGCATTCCCCACTGTCACCGTTCTCCAAGCACCGAATGCGTGCTCGTGCGCGGTGGTCTCGCCAAATTGGTCAAGCTGCGATTTATCACACGACGTGATGCCAAGCATCATCAAAAAGGACAAGCATAACAAAACAAGCGTATACGTTCTTTTCATTTTCTTTTCTCCTTTCCTCTGTTTGATCAACCCAACAAAACATCCATCACAAGCATCAAGCAGAAGCCGATGAGGAGTGCATAGGTGGCGCCACGTTCGTTATTGTGGTGAGTCTCGGGGATCATTTCGTCGCTGATGATATAAAGCATCGTACCGCCCGCAAACGCGAGAGCAAAGGGCAAAATCACCGCCGAAATGCTGACTGCAAAGTAGCCGATGAGCGTTCCCACAACCTCGACAGCGCCTGTGAGGAGCGCGATGCCAAGGGTGCGGCCACGGCTCATGCCCGTGGAAAGCATAGGCGCAATAATGACCATTCCTTCAGGGATATTTTGCAGAGCTATGCCGCCTGCAACGGCAAATGCTTGCATATCGTTGCCCGTGCCAAAGCTCACGCCCGCCGCAATACCCTCGGGCAAGTTATGGATGGCAATAGCGATAACGAACAAGAGCACCTTGTTCAGCTTTTCCGCTCCTTGGGGATGTCCCTCCTGGTCTCTCCCTGCCAGACGGTGCAGGTGAGGGGTGAGCTTGTCGATCAGGTTGAGACAAAGCGCACCGCAAAAGATTCCGACAACCGTTACAAGAATCGAAAATTTTCCGCCGTATTCCAAGGACGGCAGGATCAATCCGACAACCGCCGCTGCCAGCATAACGCCTGCGGCAAACGAGAGGATGAGGTCGTTCATTTTATGAGAGGGCTTTTTGATCAAAAAGCCGAGCAAGGCGCCAATGGCGGTGGCACCACCAACGCCAAGGGCAGTAATACACACAATCAGTAACGCATTTTGCATAAGGTATCTCCTGTTCAAAATCTACGCGCGCGTGCGCGCCTTTTTGGTTATTGTACCACACGAAAGAAAAAAAGTCAACAAAATCCCCCGTTTTTCTCAGGGATAAGTTTTCCCTTCTTTCAAAAAACTTTGTTTTTTGCTTTTCTTTACGCATTGTTCACAAACGGGGCGACGAGTTTTGCTATAATGGAGGCAACGGAATGCAAAAAGGAGGTTTTTCTTATGAAAAAACAGTCAAATTCCATCATCATTGAAAACCGCCACCTGCGCCTGACACTTGGCGAGAACGGCATGGCACAAAGTCTGATTTCTCTTGCCACGGGCGAGGAGTGTCTTGATAAAAACGAGCTCGTGCCGATGTTTTCGGTGACCGAGGAACGCCCCTACAACAACGAGATCAAGCTGGCACACCCCAACAAACGCATGACCTTTGGTGCAACGCACGTGGAGTGCGAGGGCGACCTTCTCACCATCAGCTTTGAGCTTGTCCGCTTCAAAGCGTCGGTGCGCGTTATTGAGCGCGACGACTACATCACCTTTGAGCTTGTCGACTTCCCCATGGACGATGCCGCATTTGGCAACCTTTGGATGGACCGCCCCCCTGTGGCATCCTTCCGTCTGGTTCAATTGCCCATTCGCAAACGGGCAAAATTCGGCAACTGGCTCAACGTTGTATCCGATGACACCGTTGCCATCGGTGTGCTTGGCACCTCTCCTTATGAGAGCATCGACGCACACGAGCAAAAGGGTGCAATGGTCCTCACCGCCGACGCGGTGCGCGAGGTCAAGCTCAAGGGAACAACCGCCGCATTGATGGTTTGCGAGTCCCAAAAGCTCCTTGATTGCATCGAAACACTTGAGGTCGATTTTGACCTGCCCCGCGGTGTAGAGGGACGCCGTTCCCCTTGCATCAACCGCTCCCTTTACTGGACCATGCACATCAACCCCACCAACGTGGATCAAAATATCGAGTACGCAAAAAAATGCGGTCTGCAATATATGCTTATCTACTACCCTGCCATCTTTAAAGAAAAAGGCGGCGAGGCATGGATCGGCAACTACGAATACCAGGACTGCTACGAGGGTGGCGTCAAAGGTCTGCGCAAAATGCTTGACAAGATCAAAGCGGCAGGCATTACCCCCGGCTTCCACGTTCTGCACACACACATCGGTGTAAAGAGCAAGTACGTTACGCCCGTTTGTGATCACCGCCTGCGACTGAAGGAGCACTTCACGCTCTCCCGTCCGCTCGGAACAGATGACACCACCATCTACGTGGAAGAAAATCCGCAAAACGCACCCATGTGGGAAAAATGCCGCATTTTGCGCTTTGGCGGTGAGCTTGTCACCTATGAAAGCTTTTCCACAGAATACCCCTACTGCTTTACGGGAGTGGAGCGCGGCGCTTACAAGACCAACATCGTCGAGCACCCCATGGGACAGATTGGCGGCGTAATGGATTTTTGCGAGTTTACCGCAGG
>JAZNYU010000191.1:0-9137 GCA_045594605.1 Eubacteriales bacterium | reverse complement strand
TATGGGACAGGACCTCTCTAAGAACGCGAGTCTCCAAATTGCGAAAGGCTGCCTCGCCCTCGCTTGCAAAAATGTCGGAGATCGGACATCCCGCCACACGGACGATCTCTTCGTCAAGATCAAAAAATTCTCTTTCCAGTGCTTCTGCCAAGCGTTTGCCAACGGTGCTCTTTCCTGCTCCGGGCATACCTGAGAGAACGATGTTTTCGGTCTTTTTGAGAAGGTCGCGATAAATGCGCTCGGTGGTTTGTGTGTCATAGATGCAATCAAGGAAAAGCTCGGATGCGCGCACCGCTTGGGCAACGAGCATGTAGAGACCGCCCTCTGCCTTGATGCCTTTTCTTTGCGCTTCCAATACAAGTCTTGTGCGCAAGGGATTGTAGATGGCGTCGATCACACCCTCCAATCGCTCGAAGGCGGAAAGAGAAACGGGACAGCCGTCGGCATTGGGATACATTCCCACGGGAGTGGTATTGATGATGACCTGCACGTCGGTATGTTCCTCGGTCAGTTCGGTATAGGTGACAACGCCATCGCCTGCACGTCGGCTGACGGTCAGGATCTCTTTTGCGCCAAGAGCCTTGGCAATGGCGTGCGCTGTTTTTGAGGTGCCGCCCGTGCCGAGGATGGCAACTTTTTTGTCTTTTACGGTGATGCCTGCATGTTCAAGGAGCGCCTGCATACCAAAAAAGTCGGTGTTATATCCCCACAGCTCTCCCCCACGGTTGACAACCGTGTTGACCGCGCCAATAGCACGTGCCTGCTCGCTGACGTACGAGAGGTATGGAATAACTGTGGTTTTATATGGGATGGTCACGTTGATGGCAGAAAAATCCTTTGCCGCAAAAAATGCTGGGATCTCATCCTCTGCAAGCTCGCAGAGTGTATAGGGGTTGCTTTTGAGCTTTTGATGGATCTCTGCCGAAAAGCTATGACCTAATTTTTCGCCAATCAAGCCATATTGCATATTTGTGACCTCCCTTCTCTGTTTTCTGTTTTAGGGTTATTTTGGAAAATCCGTTCCGAAGCGGAGTGCGAGCAGGTCGCACAATACAAGTGCCGCAACGCTATCGACAACCACGCGAGCGCGGTGGATGATGGCGGGGTCGTGTCTGCCTTGCAAAACGAGAGTTGCATTTTGCTTTGCCGCAAGGTCTACGCTCTCCTGCTCACAAAAGATGGACGGCGTGGGCTTTACGGCGCAACGGAAGATGATGGGCATACCGTTTGTGATGCCGCCGTTGCTGCCGCCGTTGTGATTGGTAGTCGTCACGATACGTCCGTTTTGCATACGCAAGCCGTCGTTGGCTTGACTACCGCGCATATTTGCCAGCGCAAAGCCGTCGCCAAACTCCACGCCCTTGATGGCGGGGATGGAGAAAAGTGCATGGGAAAGAACGCCCTCGACGGTATCGAACCAAGGCTCGCCCACACCTGCGGGCAAACCGATAACGGCAGTCTCTAAAACGCCGCCAACGCTATCGCCCTCACTTGCGGCGTCCTCGATGCAAGCGCGCATCAGGTCTGCCTTTCCCGCATCCAGAACGGGGAACGTAAGGTCGGCAAGGGCTTCGATGTCCGACTCGTAGGAGTCAAAGGAACGGTCGCGAATATCGGAAATGCGCGAGATATGCGTACCGATGAGGATACCGTTTTGGCGCAACGCAGAAATGGCGATGGCACCTGCCGCAACCAGTGCGGCTGTGATACGGCCCGAGAAGTGTCCGCCGCCGCGATAGTCCTGATATCCGTGGTATTTACATTCTGCCGCATAGTCGGCGTGTCCGGGACGCGGCAGTCCCTTTGTGTAATCTTTGCTTTTGGTATTGGTATTGGGAATGAGGATGCAGATCGGCGTACCGGTCGTTTTGCCCTCGAATACACCGCTGACAATGCGGAACTCGTCCGCCTCAACGCGCGTTGTGGAGATCTTGCCCCGCGGACGGCGCAGAGAGAGCTGATGACGGATAAAATCCTCATCCACGTGCAGTCCGGGGGCAAAGCCGTCCAAAACGGCACCGATCATTTCGCCGTGGCTCTCACCAAAGAGCGTGACGGCTACACTTTGTCCAAACGTGTTTTTCATAAGCTTTCTCCTCTCAGCGTTGCGCGAATCTGCGCTTTCCATTCGTCAAGGGGCATTTTTGCAATGCGGCACTTCCCGACCTCATCGACGGTTACGACCGAAACGGCATCTCCCTCACACTTTTTATCGTGAGATGCGAGGTCGAGCATGGCTTCAAGGTCGCCCTCAATTTGTGTGGGCAAGCCGAGTGACTGCAATACGGGGATCAAGCGCACACGCACGTCGGGTGCGCACATGGGGATCATTCCAAGCGCTACGCACTCACCGTGATAAAGCCCCGAAAGTCCTTGTGCTCCCTCGATGCCGTGACCGAGGGTGTGACCGAAGTTGAGGATGCGGCGCAGTCCCGTTTCACGCTCGTCCTCCTCAACCACCGCCTTTTTGACACAGAGCGAGCGCTCGATAACGGTGTCGATCTGTTCCAAAGCCTTGCCACTCTCAAAGAGTTCAAAGAGAGCAGCATCCGAGGTGAGCGCCATTTTGACCGCTTCGGCAAGTCCGTTTGCGATCTGCCTCTCGGGCAGGGTTTTGAGCACCTCGGGGTCAATGATGACCGCGCGAGGCTGATAAAATGCGCCCACGATGTTTTTGACGTGCTCCAAATTGATTGCCACCTTGCCGCCGATGGAGGAATCCACCTGCGAGAGCACGGTGGTGGGAATGTTATAAAAATCGATGCCGCGCATAAAGGAGGCTGCGGCAAAACCCGAAAGGTCACCAACAACGCCACCGCCAACGGCTACCACGCAATCGGTACGAGTAAAGCCCTTTTGCAGCATGATGCGGCAAAGTGCCTCAAGGGTGGCAAAGCTCTTACTTCCCTCTCCCGTCTCAACCGTTACGACGTGCGCCTCGCGGCACTGTGCGGCTACGCGCTGTGCGTACTGCGCGGGAACGCCGCTATCGGTGACGATCAGAACCTTTCTGTCAAGAGAGAGCAGCTCTCCTGCGCGATCAAGTGCGCCGCGCTCCAAATAGATATCGTATCCGCCCGTGGGCAGATCAAGATGCAGAGTCATGATCCCTCTCCTTTCTTTCAAATCAAGCGTTGTTTTTCTCGTTAAAGTAAGTGCCAACGAGTTTGAGACGGTCACAGAACAGTCCCAGCTCGCGCATCATCCACTCGCCTGCTTCGGTGTAAACGTCGCCCTCGGCTTCTACGTAGAAGTAGTATTGCCACAAGAGCTCCTTCATGGGGCGTGAGCGCAGGGTGCGCATATTGAAGCCGTAGCGGCCAATGATGTCCACCGCTTTGGCAAGTGCACCAGCCTCGTGCTTAACGGTAAAGAGCAGGATGAAATGCTCGCCCATGCGCTTGGAGTGACGGCGGCTCTCTACACGGGAGAAGGCTGCAAAGCGCGTGGTGTTGCTGCGGCTGGCGTTGATATTGCGCTCAAGCACGGACAGTCCAAAGACCTCAGCCGCCTCCTCGCTGGCGATAGCGGCAACGGTGGGATCCTTCTTTTCGGCTACGTATTTGGCGGCAAGCGCGGTGTTGGAATACTCTGCGGTGCTCCATGCGCGGTTGCGGATATATTCAGCGCACTGACCAAGGGCTTGCGGATGGCTGACCACCTCGCGGATGTCCTCAATACGTGTTCCGGGGGTGACCAAGAGGTCGTGCGACACGGCAAGGTCCATCATTTCGCTGACGTAAAGAGAGCCCGAGAACATCAGGTCGGTCACCTGACCTACCTCGCCGTTGTAGCTGTTTTCAACCGGCAAGATGACGGCATCGCATTCCCCGTTTTCAACGGCACGGTATGCCGACACGAAGTCCTGATACGGCACGCGCACGGAATTCGGGAACATTTTACCTGCGGCGATGTGCGCAAAGGCGCCCTCGGTGCCGCAGTAAGCAACGCGCATCCCCTCCATCAGTCGCCCTTGATAGGCGCGGGAGACTGCCATGTTGTTGCGAATGAAATTGACGTAGTATTCACGCAAGGTCTCGTCCTCGACGAGCTTTGCGTTCGTTTGCACCACCTGCTCCTCACGTGCGGCGTCCAGAATGGGCAATGCGTGTGCTTTTTTGTATTCGGCTACCTTTTCGGCGGCGCGCATACGGCGGACAAAAAGCTCTGCCATTTGGGCATCGACCTCATTGATCTCGCGGCGCGCTTCTTCCAACAGGTTTTCAATTTTGTTTTGGTCGGACATGTCTTACTTCTCCGTTTTGTAGGATTCTGCCAGAGCCTTGAAAGCCGGCAAGGATTTTTGAATTTGCTCGGTTGTCACGCAATAAGAAATGCGCACGTATCCGGGGCAGCCGAAGCTATCGCTGGCAACCAGCAAGAGCTCGTGCTCCTTTGCCCGCTCGCAAAATGCGGTTGCATCGGATTCGAGTGCCTTGACAAAGAGATAAAAGGCACCGTCGGGGTTGACCACCTCATAGCCATAAGAGGTCAGCGCCTCGGAAAGCAGACGGCGGTTGGTGTCGTAGATGGAAATATCGGCGGTTTTGCCGATGACTGCGGGAATCATATATTGGAACAGTGCGGGAGCACAGACAAAGCCGAGTGCTCTGCCCGCTCCGCATACTGCCTGATAAACGGCTGTTGCATCTGCGGCATTGGGATTGACAAGAATATACCCGATGCGTTCACCCGGGAGTGAGAGCGATTTGCTGAACGAGTAGCAAATGAGGGTGTTGGCATAAAAATGCGGCAGATACGGCACTTCAACGTCTCCGTAAACCAGCTCGCGATAGGGCTCGTCCGCAATCAGGTAGATGGGGTGTCCGTTCTCTTTCGATGCTTCAGAGAGGAGCGCGGAAAGCCCTTTGATGCTCTCTTTTGTCATCACCGCACCCGTGGGATTGTTGGGAGAATTGACGATGATGGCGCGCGTTTTGGGTGTGATCGCCGCGCGGATGGCATCCAAGTCGGGCTGAAAGGTTTTGGTGTTGCACAAAACGGGAACGGCTACCGCTCCGTTACGCTCAACAAATACGCGGTATTCCGGAAAAAAGGGCGCGAGCAAAATGACCTCGTCCCCCGCCACGGTAAGTGCCGAGAGCCAGATGGTGAGAGATGCCGCCGCACCAACGGTGAGATAGATCAGGTCGGGATCGACGGTTGCGTTGTGCGTTCCCGTGATATAGTCGGCAATTGCGCGACGCACGCCTGCATCTCCCTGCGCGCTGGTGTAACCGTGCAGAGAGACGGCATCCTTTTCTTGCAAAAGGCGCGTCAGGGTCTCATTGACGATGGCAGGAGACGGCACGCTGGGGTTGCCGATGCTGAAATCAAAAACGTTCTCGGCTCCAATCTCTGCCTTTCTCTTTTTGCCGTATTCAAACAGTTCGCGAATGACCGAGCGACAAGCGCCGAGTCCTCTCATTTTCTCGTTTACCATAGGTTCCTCACTTCACACGATTTACTAATGTAGAAATAGTTTATTATAATATTATACTCGCGCACGCAAACGATGTCAAGTGGATTTTTGAAAAAGTGGAGCAAAGAATAGCAAAAAAGACACAAAAAAAGCCCCCAAAGGGGCTTTTTCGCAAGATATAAAGGGTTTACATAGCCTTTCCGCTATTGAGGAACTGCTGCAAATACTCATTTTCGGGGTTCTCAAAAATCTCTTCGGGCGTTCCCTCTGCCTCAATCACACCGTCGCGCATATAGATCACGCGGTCGGAAACGCTTTTGGCAAATTCCATCTCGTGCGTGACGATGACCATGGTCTTGCCCTCACTTTTGAGGTTTTTGATGACTCGCAGAACCTCAACCGTAAGCTCGGGGTCGAGTGCCGAGGTGGGCTCGTCAAAGCAAAGGATATCGGGCTCAAGTGCCAGTGCGCGCGCAATGGAAACGCGTTGCTGCTGACCGCCCGAGAGCTGATAAGGGTAAGCATCCAGCTTATCCGAAAGTCCTACGCTCTCAATCAGCTTTTTGGCTTTTTCTTCCAGCTCAGCGCGGCTTCCCTTTTTGAGAAGCTTGGGGGCAAGCATGACGTTTTTGAGCACCGTGTATTGCGGAAACAGGTTGAAGGATTGAAACACAAGCCCAAAATGCAAGCGCTTTTCGCGCAGCTCTGCCTCCTTCAGTTTTCCCTTTTTGAAGCTCTCACCGTCAAACAAGACCTTGTCTGCAACGGATATGGTTCCACCGTCGGCAAGCTCCAAAAAGTTGAGGCATCGCAAAAGTGTGGTCTTTCCGCTGCCGGAAGAGCCGATAATGGTCAAAATCTCACCACGTCCCAAGGAAAAGTCAACGCCCTTGAGCACCTCGACGTTGCCAAAGCTCTTGCAAAGGCCGCGTACTTCCAAATAATTGTTATTCTCCATACGTGCCTCCTTACGTGATCTCGTAGTAGCAGATCTTCTTCTCAAGGAAGTGGATCAGGAGTGTCAGCACGCCGCTGAATGCAAGATAGAATGCACCCGCGTAGAACAGAGGCGAGAGGACGGCGTACTTGTTGACCTTTTCGTAAGCCACCAAGATGATCTCTGAAATGCTGAGCGCTCTTGCAAGTGCCGTATCCTTGACAAGCGTGATGACCTCGTTGCTCATGGGTGCCATGATCTTGCGGACGACCTGCATCAGAATGACGTGGAAAAAGATCTGCCATTTGGTCATGCCAAGCACCTTCCCCGCCTCGAGCTGGCCTTTGGGAATGTTCTTGATGCCGCCCTCAAAAATGACGGCAAAATAGCAGGCGTAGTTGACAGAAAAGGCAAACAGAACAAAAATAAATTGCAGGTCTGCCATCTTATCCAGGTTCAGCATAGCGGCAAAATCCTTGTTGGGTATCTTCAAAAGGACCGACGGAATAAAGGTAACGACCACGCATTGCAAAAGCAGCGGCGTGCCGCGAACCACCCAGATGATGCCCTTCATCAGCCAGGAAAGCGGCTTGAATTTGGACATGGCACAAAAGCAGAACAAAAGTCCGAGCGGTATTGAAATAACGAGTGTCAGCGCAAAGAGCTTCAGCGTCATGCCGAAGCCCATGCACAGGTCATAAAGAACTGACCAGAAATTCATAAAGTTTGATATCCTTTTTCAGTATTTTAAGGGTAAAATTACTCAACGGGCTTTACAAGCTCTTCACCTGCGGAGCCTTTTTCTGCAATGATAATGGCATCTGCGGTCTTTTGAAGGAATTCTTCCTTATTGGCGCCGTACTTGCCGGCATCTGCTTTTTTGATGACGGCGACCTGCTTGTTTGCAAGGTAAGGAACCGAAACCTCCATTTCGGCAAGACGCTCGTCGGTAATGGTCATACCGTTCCAAACAAGGTCAATAGAGCCGTTTGCCAAAAGGCTTTCCTTTTCGTTCCAGTCGATCACGATGAACTCAACTGCAACTTCTGTATTGTACTTTTCATTCAGGTAAGCAACAACTGCCTTTGCCAGATCGATATCAAAGCCGATGAGCTCTGCATCTGCGCCGTCACCGTCGGTGTAAGCGATGGGGGCAAACAGCGTGTAACCGATAACCAGCTTTTTGGCGGTGACAACGTTATTCCAAGATGCATCGGTTGCATCTGCCTTGGGGTTAATCGTGTCAGGCTTTACAAGCGTCTCGGTTGCAAGACCGTACTTTGCCGCAATGGTCTTATAGTCGGTATCGGCAAGGGCGATGATCGCCTCGTTGATCTTAGCAATGAGAGCTGCGTTGCCCTTTTTTGCAGCAATGCCGTATTGCTCTTCGGCAAGAACAACGCCGGGGAGAACCTGATAATCCTTGAAGGTGTCAACACTGTTCATATAGTAGCCTGCCATGACCGAGTCGATAACAGCAATGTCGGCGTCTCCCTTTACAAGACCGTTGAGTGCATCGAGCTGAGAGCCAACAGAAAGCAGCTCTTTGCCAAAGTTCAGACCGTTGTCATCCTCGTTGTCCTTTTTGCAGGAAGCGAATACTGCAACACAAGCAAGCAGCATGGTGAGAGCGAGAAGAATAGATGTGATTTTTTTCATGGTTTTTGTCTCCTTTGGGTTGTTTTTTTGCGTTCACTTTATCGCTTTATCATTTTAGCACGCTAAAGTGTATTTGTCAATAGGTTTTGCAAAATTTTTTTCGATTTTTTTCAATTTTTTTCAAAACGGAACGTCCGTAAGCGATTGTGCCGCACTTCCCTACCTTTTATTTATCCGCACACGCGTATGTATAAGAGACAAAAAATGCCGCCGAGAAGCCCTCGGCGGCACTTTGAGATCAAGAAAAGTATTTTTTCAGATATTTTCCCGTGTGGGAATGCTCGACCTGTGCGATCTCCTCGGGGGTTCCCGTGGCGATGACCGTTCCGCCTCCGTCCCCTCCCTCGGGGCCGAGATCGATGACGTGGTCGGCACATTTGATCACATCGAGATTGTGTTCAATGACGATAACGGTGTTGCCCGCATCGCACAAGCGCTGCAGAACCTCAAGGAGCTTGGCAACGTCGGCAGTGTGAAGTCCTGTGGTGGGCTCGTCCAGAATGTAGACGGTTCTGCCGGTTGCACGCTTGGAAAGCTCGGTTGCCAGCTTGACACGCTGCGCCTCACCGCCGGAGATGGTGGTTGCAGGCTGACCGATCTTGATATATCCGAGACCGACGTCATAGAGCGTTTGGAGCTTGCGGCTGATGGCGGGGATACCGTCGAAGAAGCGCACGCCCTCCTCTACCGTCATGTCGAGGACCTCGAAAATGTTCTTGCCCTTGTACTGTACCTCAAGGGTATCGCGGTTATATCTCTTGCCCTTGCAAACATCGCAGGTGACGTAAACGTCGGGCAGGAAGTGCATTTCGATCTTTTTCACGCCGTCGCCCTCGCACGCCTCGCATCTGCCGCCCTTTGTGTTAAAGGAAAATCTGCCGGGAAGGTAGCCGCGCGCCTTCGCGTCCTTGGTCGATGCGAAAAGGTCACGTATATCTGTGAAAAGTCCCGTGTAGGTTGCGGGATTTGAGCGGGGTGTCCGCCCGATCGGGCTTTGGTCGATGTTGATGACCTTGTCGAGATGCTCAAGCCCGAGTACCTTGTCACACTTTCCGGGATAGGCGTTTGCGCCGTTCAGATCGCGCGCCAGCGTGCGGTAAAGAACGGCGTTGACGAGCG
>JAZNYU010000190.1:0-1555 GCA_045594605.1 Eubacteriales bacterium | reverse complement strand
ACAACCGCGAGCGGCAAACAATATTTGTAGGGGGCGACGTCCTCGACGCCCCGCCACAAACGATTCTACGTAAAATAAAAGTGCGCCACGGCGGGTTCGCCGTGGCGCGGGGTTGTGAATATTCGATTCAATTACTCAACTACTACTTTGTTAAAGCCATTAAATGCTGTTTCGGGGAATTCAAGATAAACCTCACCCGCATATGTAGCATAAGCTCCTACAAAGTATTGATTGTTTTTGTCAGACGGAACTCCATTTTTATTGTTTGCCCAGTAGTTAAGAGTAGTGCCGTCTTCTTGCAAACCATAGCCTTCACCCTTGTTCTGTGCACATTCGTACAGAGAATAGGAAGAACCGTTCTTCAACGTGATGGTACTGGTATCGTTAAGATATGTGTCTGCATCGGGAAGATAACCGATTACAAGACCGCTTCTGCCACCAACGGCTTGAACCTGAACGTTGTCAAGTACAATATTACCACTCAAGAAAATGCCTTCGCCGTCATCTACGTTTTCCATAAGGTTGTAAGCATTGCCAACCAGTGCGCCGACGTTGTTAAGAGCGATAACCGTACTGTTTTTAATGGTAACGTTATTAACAGTGAGAGAACTCTTGTTACCAACCGAACCAGCCAAAATGCCAACGCTCTCGGTGTGAGTACTTTGTACGTGAGCATTTTCGATAGTGAGATCGCTAATTACAACATGCTTGCCATTGCCCAAGCTTGCAAACAAACCGCCGGCATAATAGAAACCGTCCTCGTGTTCGCCGCCCTTACCTGCGTGAGCTGCGTCGATAGAAGCAATGTTCTTAATAGTTCCGTTTTTGATGGTAACGTTTTTGTCAAGCTTTCCGCTAGAGTTGGAAATAGTAACGTCCGCACCCATCATATCCAAAACGTTTCCGCCGAGATCAATGGTCAAGGATGCTGCCTTGTGGTTTCCTGCCTTGTACTGCTCAACAACGTAAGCAAATTCTGCTGCAGTTGTTACAGCAACCTCTGTCTTATCAGCAAAGCCTTCGATTTCCTTGGTGGCAATCTTTGCGGTAAGAGAGAACCAGTTGCCCTTGGTTGCCTTGTCATAGTCCTTGGGGAAGATAACGTCGTAGTTTGCATCGGTGTAAACGATGCAGTCAGCCTTATCGTCCCAGAAGAAGTAGTGACCACTTACAAGGGGCTTGTAGTCCTTTGCATCCAAACCGCTCGCCTCAAGAGCGGAATAAACTTCAAAGATGTTGTTGTTCTCTACTGCGCCTTCAGCAGCGAGAATGGTGTTCATTTGGCGAACAGCTTGGATGTCGGAGGACTCATTCGCCTTCTTGATGAGGTTACTGAAAGTGGGGATCAATACTGCTGCAAGGATAGCAATTACAGCAATTACGATTACGAGCTCTACAATAGTAAAGCCTTTTCTGTTGCTTTTTTTCATTTTGAAATTTCTCCTTTTATGTTATTTTTAGCAACACAAAATAACCCGTCAAGAGCTTGGAAGTATCGTACTTTATTGTTAAGAAATTGTAAACCTCTCAAAATCTTTAAAAAAGGGCGCAAAAG
>JAZNYU010000189.1:0-2378 GCA_045594605.1 Eubacteriales bacterium | reverse complement strand
ATAGTAAAGCCTTTTCTGTTGCTTTTTTTCATTTTGAAATTTCTCCTTTTATGTTATTTTTAGCAACACAAAATAACCCGTCAAGAGCTTGAAAGTATCGTACTTTATTATGAACAAAGTGTTACGAAAAACCTTCTCTTCTCAATCAAGAAGTTATTTTGATAGCCTATTGTACCACAAAAATACAACTTTGTCAACCCTTTTATGTGAATTAAACCCGAAAAACAGGTGAAAATCGACAAAAAAGGTATATATTTTATTAAAATAGGTATGAACTGCGAATGATTTCTCGAAAATTCGCAGTCAAAATTCTAGTCAAAGGAGGCCACTATTTTATGGCAAGAAAAGGTGAAAACATCTTTAAGAGAAAGGATGGCCGCTGGGAGGCGCGCTACATTCATCACTACGACTCTGCAGGGCGGTCCGTTTACGCGTTTGTTTACGGTCGCTCCTACAGTGAGGCGAAAGAAAAGCGCAAAGAAGCGATCGCTCGGCGCGAGCCGCTCATCTCGCCCAAGCAGGCAGTCACCACCCTTGAGGAGCTTTGCACACGTTGGCTTGCGGATGTGAAGATCTCGGTTAAGGAATCGACGTTTGCGCAGTATCATCGGCTTGTGAATTGCTACATTGTGCCCGGACTGAACGACGTGCCCCTCAAGCGGCTGGATTTTAAGGTGATCAACGCTTTTTCGGAGCGGCTTTTGCAAAACGGCGGAAAATTTGGAAACCGTCTTTCGGCAAAAACCGTGACAGACATCCTTGCAGTTATCAAATCGATCATCAAGTTTGGCGTGCAGAACGAATATCTGGCATGCGGCATAGAGGGGGTGCGGTACCCCGGACGGGAGGGCAAGCAGATTGCCATTTTGACCGACGAAAACCGCAAAACGCTTGAGCGCGCTCTGAGCGCGGAGGTCGGCTCCACCGAGATGGGCATTTTGCTCTCTCTTTTTACGGGGATGCGCTTGGGGGAGCTTTGCGGACTGATGTGGCAGGACGTGGACTGGCACAGTCGCATCATTACGGTACGGCGCACCGTCGAGCGCATCAGAAACCTTGATCCCGTCGCCGAGGGGCGCACTAAGATCATTATATGCGAGCCAAAGACGTTGAGTTCCGTGCGGACGATTCCCATACCGCGATATTTGTTCTCGCGCTTGCGCGAATATTACGAAAAAAACGCGCGGGGAGGGGGCGAGGAGGGGGGATATATCCTCTCGAACGGTGCAAAGCCGATCGAGCCGAATACTTTATATAATAGGTACAAAAAAATCATGCGGCGGCACAAAATGGACAAGTACACCTTTCACGCTCTGCGCCACACCTTTGCCACCCGATGCGTGGAGGCAGGGTTTGACACGAAGTCGCTTTCCGAAATTTTGGGGCACAGCAACATCTCCACAACGCTCTCGGTGTACGTGCATCCGTCCCTTGCGCAAAAGCGACGGCAAATGGACAAGCTTGGTCCGCTTTGAGAGGGTATTACAACCTATTCGCCTCAGCAGGGAAATATGCATAAAAAAGGAACCACACCCGAGGGTGTGGTTCCGATTTTTTTTGATTAGAATCGCAATCAGAAACCGAAGGTGATGGAAGCAACTCTTGCTTGACCGTCGGTAGCAGCGAGCTTAATGTAGGTGTACTCGGTGCTGTTCAGTGTGATTTCGTAATCGGTGTAGGTGCTGGTAGCCTCAACAACAGTGATGAGAACCCAGTTAACACCGTCGGTAGAACCGTAAACGGTAACAGGGTTTGCCTTTTCGCCTGCGTTGATGGAGAGGCTCTTAACTGCGGATGCGAGCTGGAATACTGCAGTGCCGTTGCGAGCGGGACCGTAGTTGTTAGCCGCGTTTTGGTACAGTCTGAGCTGCTTGGTGAAGTGAGACTCGTTGGTGGTAACGGTTACCATCTCGTCGAGTACGTGAACTTCGTTTTCGGCGTATTGAACGCCTGCCTCGTAGTTAGCAAAGGTGTAGGTCTTGGTGTTGCCTTGAGCGGGAGTGTCGGGAGTCTCGGGCTCTTCGGGCTTTTCAGCTGCAACGTGATCAACGATCCAGCCGTTCTTAATTTGAGGAGTGCCGTTGTATTGACCAACGATACCGTAAATGGTAACGGTGTCGCCTGCAACGGGCTTAACTTCCATAGCGTCGTATCTTGCGGAACCGTCCTTGCTGTAGGTGCCGTAGATGGTGAGGACGTTGCCCTTATCATCGGTGATCTTCATGTTACCGTAGGTGGTGTTGTAAACCTCGGTGATAACGCCGGTTACGTAGTACTTGCCTTCGGTGTAAACGTTGTGCTCCTTGGATGCGCCAAGAGTGATTACTTCCTCAACGGTGAGGGTGGAATCAGCTGCGGGATCCTTTACTTCGGGCTCT
>JAZNYU010000188.1:0-12737 GCA_045594605.1 Eubacteriales bacterium | reverse complement strand
CGCGCGGAAAAGCTCGCCAGCCTCGCAGGCAGAACCGATGATGAGTCCCTCGCGGTGCTTTTCCAAGACCGTTTTGGGAATACGCGGAAAGCGACGGTAATAGTCAAGATAACTCATGGAAATGAGCTTGTAAAGGTTCTTCAGTCCGATCTTGTTCTTAACGAGGATGATTTGGTGATAGGGCTTGAGCTTGAGCGGATCGGTCTTTTCTGCCATTTCCTGCTGCAGCATACGCCAGTCGCGCAGATCGGATTTTTCCATAATGTCGATCATACGGAAGAAGATGTGCGCGAGCATTTCGGCGTCATCGCAAGCGCGGTGGTGGTTAAAGTCACCCAAGTTGTAGGCGTTTGCAATGGCATCCAGGGTATGCTTGTTGAGTTCGGGATTGATGTAGCGCGAAAGCGCAAGGGTGTCAAGATAGGGATTTTCAAAGGGCAAGCCCGCCTGTTTGGCAAAGTGGCGGATAAAGCCGATATCAAAGTTTGCGTTGTGCGCAATGAGGAGCGGCTGGACCTCTTTTTGAGGATCGTTGCCGACAAATTCAAAGAAGGCTTTGAGCGCCTCGTCATATTTGGGCGCGCCCTTGACCATCTCGTCGGTGATGCCCGTCAGCTCAACGATGTCTGCAGGGATCGGGACCTCGGGGTCGACAAAGGTGTTGAATCTGCCAAGCACCTCGCCGTGTTTGATCTTAACGGCGCCAATCTCGGTGATCTTGCAGTTTTGCACCGAAAGACCTGTGGTTTCAATATCGAATACCACGCATTCGGCGTGCAGATTGGGGTTATATTTGCCCGTGATGGCACCTGCGGTGTTGTTGACAAAGTATGCCTCCATGCCGTAGATGACCTTGAAGTCACTTCCCTTTGCGGCTTTTTCAAGAGTAAGCATAGCATCGGGAAAGGCTTGTACATTGCCGTGGTCGGTAATGGCAACGGCGGGCATGCCCCATTTGAAGGCTGTTTTTACAGCGGCATCGGGGGCGATCAGGGCGTCCATAGTAGACATGGTGGTATGTAAATGCAGTTCCACGCGCTTCTTTTCTGCCGTATCCTTGCGGCGGAACTTAGAAATTTTCGCAATATCTGTATAGTAGAAGGTAAAATCGGGATCGGTCTTGCCCTTTCTCGTCACGTGCTTTGCGTATCCGCGCATAGCAACGGCATCACCATCGTGAAGCATTTCGCAAAGCGCGGTCGCATCGTCGATATCAAGCGAATAGGAGCGATGCTCGATGGATGCGTTGCCGTCAAAAATGGCAAAGCTGACGTCAAATCGGTCGCCGCCGCGGCTTTCCTCGCGTGTCATATCGAAGACTTCACCGATGATGGTGAGGTTCTTTTGCGGCTTGTCAATGGCACCGATAGGCAATGGACGGATCTCAAAGGGCTCGCCGTAAACGTATTCGGGCTCGCTGATGTCAAATACAGATGCACCGATGCGACAGGTTCCCTCGCCGTATTCGGGCAGCGGAACTTCCCCATAGATGGATGCAGCGCGCGGAAGCATCTCAGGCTCGTCCTCGGCTTGTTGAGAGAAGGCTTCGGGCGCACGGGCAGCTTCTCTTTGGTATTGCACCTCGGCACGTGCGGCATCGCGGCGCATTTCCTGAACGCGGCTCTCTAGCGAGTTATTGTAATCCATGGGATCAAAGCCCTTGATGGTGTGAAGCTTGACGTGCAGGTTGACACCGTAGGTATCCCGCACTAGCTTTTCCATCAGGTGAGGTGTGTCGGCGCTCTCAATGAGGTTGATGCCCGCATTGCCAAACGGAATGTCAATATCCAGCACGTCCCCCGTCAGGCGGTACTCGGCGTGATCGAAAAATCCCTTGGCAACGATACCGCGGCGGTTGGTCTCCATTAACAGATCGGGGATCTGCGAGACGTCAAAAAGTGCCGCATTGTAAACGGGACAAATGCGGACACTGTTGAGCTCATACGCTACGCGGATCTCTTCCTCAATGCGGTAAAGCTCGGCGCGCGGAATGACGCGAGGAAACGGAGCCGTGACCTCGATGATGCGTTGTTCCTTATCGGCGCGCAGAGAAATACCGCCGGCGTCTGCCGAGAGCAAAGCCCTGGCAGACGCATCGTCGGGATGGTATCGATTAAAAATTTCAAGCAGATTTTTACTCATAACGTTTTTGTTCCTTTATGGCGCGTACCTCGCGCAAAAGTCTATCTACGATATCCCTCTCGGGGATCTTTTCAACAATTTCGCCGTGGCGGAAAAGAACTGCCTCGCCCCTGCCGCCCGCAATGCCAACGTCAGCCTCTCTTGCCTCACCGGGGCCGTTGACAACGCATCCCATCAGTGCGACCTTGACGGGAACGCTATCCAATCCTTCGGCGGCGACTGCCGCTTCAAACCGTTTGACAAGGGGGATCAGATCAATCTCGGTGCGCGCGCAGGTGGGACAGCTAACGATGTCCATGCCGCTCTGCCCTTCGATGCCGAGCGCTTGCAAAATCTTGCGTGCGGCGGCAATCTCGTGGACGGGATCATCGGTCAGGGAAACGCGGATGGTGTCGCCGATGCCGTCGCACAGAAGTGCGCCGATACCTGCGGTGCTCTTAAGCAGTCCGCGCTCGCCACCGCCTGCCTCGGTAACGCCAAGGTGCAAGGGATAGTCGCACTTTGCGGCAATGAGGCGATTGGCATCGATCATATCCTTAACGGTGGATGCTTTGATGGAAATAACGGTATCGTAAAAGCCGAATTTTTCAAGCAGAGCGACATGGTAGAGCGCGCTCTCACAGAGTGCCTCGGGCGTGGGAGAGCCGTATTTTTTGAGGATATGTTTTTCCAGCGAGCCTGCATTCACGCCCACGCGAATGGGAATATGCCGCTCGCGACAAGCATCGCAAACTGCCTTGATGCGGTCCTCATCCCCAATGTTGCCGGGGTTGATGCGGATCTTATCAAAGCCGAGCTCGGCACAGCGGAGTGCTATGCGATAGTCAAAATGAATGTCGGCTACAATGGGGATCTTGACGCCCGCCTCCTTGAGCTTCCAAACGGTGTATGCCGCCTCCTCCGTGGGAACAGACAGGCGCACGACGTCACACCCCACGCGCTCCAGCTTTCGCACCTGCTCCAAGGTTCGTGCGGCATCGGCGGTGGGGGTATTGGTCATGGATTGAATGGCAATGGGGGCTCTCGCACCTATGCGACACTGCCCCACTGCAACGCTTCGTGTTTTTTTTCTGATATCGTTATATCTCATAATGCGATAATATCCTTTATGGCAACCAGCACAGCCAAGGCAAGCATTAAGACAAGACCAACCAGGTTGATAATGCCCTCAAGCTCGCGCTTCATCGGCTTGCGGCGCACGACTTCGATCAGGTAAATAAAGATGTGTCCACCATCGAGTGCGGGAATGGGCAACAAATTCATCACGCCCAGGTTGATGGAGATGATGACGATCAGGTTGAGCACGGGAACAAAGCCGTACTCTGCCGCCTGCCCTACTACCTTGGTAATGCCAACGGGTCCCGAAACAGCCTCAACGCCATAACGTCCCGAAAAGAGGCCGAAGAGCGAATCGTAAACCATTTTGACGGTGGAAAGTGAGCGGAACCAAGTATGCTTAAGGACAGTTACAAAATTGAACTCGGACTCGCGGTAAATGAGAAAATCCATTTCACCGAATACAATGCCCTGATCCTCTCGGGAAGGCACCACAACGTCCTTGAGCACGACCTTTTCGCCATTGCGGAGAACGGTCAGCTTCAGCGGCTTGTAGCCTTGGTTCATGATCTCGTAGCTGAGCTCATCATAGGTGTGCACACGGGTAGAGTTGACCTTGATGATCTCATCCTCAATCATCAGTCCGCAACCGTTGCTCAAAGAACCTTCAAAGAGCTTAAGGTCGCCCTCGCTGAGGGTGACGGGAATATCGATCATATCATAGTTGGTGCCCTCGTCATTGAGACGTTGAACGGTAACGGTGATCTCCTTTCCGCCTGCATCCTTCACAATGCCCTCAAACTCGGCATAGGAAAGTAAGCGCTTGCCGTTGACCGAGTAAAGGTTGTCGTTGGTCTCAAAGCCGTATTGTGCTTCCTCGGCGGTATATTGGACGTGGAAGCCTGCCACAACGGTGGTTGCGGCGGCGTTCTCTCCTTGCACGAGCACCATCACAAGCATCAAAAGAATACCGAGAATGATGTTCATAGCAGGACCTGCGATGGAGATCAGAATTCGTCTCCACACGCTTTGGTTGCAGTATGCTTGCTTTTCAAGCTCGGGCGTGAGTTCTTGCCACTCCTCGTTTACCGGTCTCGTATCCTCCGGATCATCGCTTGGCTTCTCGCGGAACATTGCGGGAGCGTCTTTTCCCTCTCCGTTATCACCTTGCACGACCTCCATTCCGTTTTCGCCAAGCATGTTGACAAAACCGCCAATGGGAAAAGCGCGCAAGGAATACACGGTTCCCTTCTTTTTTCCTTTCCATGAGAAAAGCTTGGGACCCATACCAATGGCAAACTCCAGCACCTTAACGCCGCACAAGCGCGCAACGATAAAGTGACCGAGCTCGTGAATGAAGATCAAAACGCCAAATATGAGAATTGCGTAAATAATAGACAAAGGGTTCAAATCGGGTTCCTCCAAAAAAGTTTAGAGATTGCTTCTCTTTTCCAAAAATTCGTTTGCCAGAGAGCGCGCTGCGCCGTCAAAGGCAAAAATATCGTCTACCGACCAGATGCGGTTGGCATCCGAAATGGCTTCAAAGGTTTCACTTACAACGTCAAAAATGCCTGTAAAGCTGAGCTTTTCTGCCAAAAATGCCGCAACTGCGACCTCGTTTGCCGCGTTCAGCACGGCAGGATATGCGCCACCTCGACGGATGGCTTCTTTTGCAAGATCCAGGAGCACAAAGGTCTTGGTGTCGGGCTTTGCAAAGGTCATCGTGCCCAATTTGGTAAAATCCAAGGGCTCGATGTTTGCCTCGGCGCGTGCAGGATGCGTGAGTGCATATTGCACGCAATGGCGCATATCGGGTACCGACATTTGCGCAATGACACTGTTATCAATATATTCCACCGCCGAATGCATTATGCTCTCACGGTGAACCAGCACCTCGATCTGCTCGGGAGCGACGCCAAAGAGATGGACAGCTTCGATGACCTCAAAGCCCTTGTTCATCAGGGTTGCGCTATCAATGGTGATCTTGGCGCCCATATCCCACGTGGGATGCGCCAGTGCGCGCGCGGGAGTGACGTCAGCAAGCTGCTCGCGCGTCATACCGTAGAAAGGTCCGCCCGATGCCGTCAGAAGCAGGCGCTTGACCTCTTTTTTATTCCCTGCTCGCAGGCATTGGAAGATAGCGCAATGCTCGCTATCCACGGGAAGGATCTGCGTTTTTTTACCCTCGGCAAGCTGCATAACGAAGTCGCCCGCGCAAACGAGGGATTCTTTGTTGGCAAGGGCAAGCTTTTTGCTCGCGCCCAAAACGGCAAGCGTTGGGCGCAGACCCGACGCACCGATAATGGCGTTGAGCACGATCTCTTGCCCGCCGTATTTTTGTGTTGCCATCTCGCAAATGCCGTCGCTGCCAACGTAAACTTCGATGTTGGTGCCGAACAGGCGGCGTTTGAGCTCCTTTGCGGCGTCGCGGTCTGCCATTGCGCAAGCATTCACGCACAAGGCACGCGCTTGACGCTCGATCAGATCTACGTTGCGGTGAGCCGATAAGCAATTGACGCGTATGCCGTTTTGCATAGCAACGTCGATTGCCTGTCTGCCAACCGAGCCGGTTGAGCCGAGGATCGAGATGGAC
Source organism: Eubacteriales bacterium (assembly GCA_045594605.1). Classification (GTDB taxonomy): domain Bacteria; phylum Bacillota; class Clostridia; order Oscillospirales; family CAG-272; genus UMGS1865. The sequence goes on along the minus strand of JAZNYU010000188.1, from coordinate 6,946 downwards.
GGATAGGTTACATCATTCATACGTCACCTCAGAAAAAGTCTACAAACGTTGTCAGGCACATCATAGCAATGGAAACGGCAAGAATGGAGTCGAAGCGGTCAAGAACGCCGCCGTGCCCCGGGAAGAGTTGGCTGAAGTCCTTAATGCCGTAATTGCGCTTGACAAAGGACATCAAAAGGTCGCCGATCTGCGAAACAATGGATGCCAGAATGCCGCCCAACGCAAACATAAAGATATTGGAATCGTATTCGGTCAGCCAATTGCAAAGCAGACCGAAGGCAACCATTCCGAGCGTGCAGAAAACGATGCCGCCAATGCTCCCCTCAACCGTCTTTTTGGGAGAGACGTCGGGGATGAGCTTGTGCTTGCCGCCGCGACCGAGGAGCATTCCGCAAAAGTAGGCGAATACGTCGGTCAACCATGCGCTGATGAAGATAGCGAGATACAGAACGTGTCCGCCCTCTTCGTTATCGTGCAGAATAATAATCGAGTTAAATCCCATCAGGATGTAAAATGACGTAGCGAAAAGAACGCAAACGTCGGAGAGATTGTACTTTCCCTTTGAGAAGATCGCGATCGCAAAAAAGTAAAACAGAATGGCGATCATCAAGATTGCACCCTGCTGTGCCAGATGCTTTGCCGACTCGGGCTTGACGCTGGCGTTGAGTGAACCAAGCGCCATAAAGCGAGAGAGGAACGGTAGGCTTGCCGCCAGAAGATAAAGCGGAACGGCAAAGGCATATGCTTTTTGCATGCCAATGCAGCGCATAATTTCAAACATAGCAATCACAGAGCCGATTGCTATGGCAGCAGGCAAAACGGGTGTTTGGGCAAACAACAGAATGGGAATCATGATCAGGACCACGATGATTCCCGTGATGATGCGTTGTTTCATAGTCTCCTCCTATGTGTCAAACGCCGCCAAAGCGGCGGTGCCTTGAATAGAATGCGGCAACTGCCGCATCAACGTCGCTCTCTGCAAGGTCAGGCCAGAGAACGCTTGTAAAATGGTATTCTGCATAGGCAGATTGCCAAAGTAAAAAGTTTGACGTGCGCGTATCTCCCCCCGTGCGCACAACGAGGTCGGGGTCGGGGCAACCCACAGTGTAAAGATGGGCGGCGATGTCGGCTTCGGTAACCTCCGCTTTCCCCTCTTGGATGAGGGCTTTGCAGGCGTGCACGATCTCCTCTCTGCCACCGTAGTTGATGGCGATGTTGAGGTGAAAGGCGTTGCTTGCCGTCTCTTTGTCAAGCTGCTCCATCTTCTCTTGCAGTTCCTTTGAAAAGACAGAAAGATTGCCGATAAAGCGAAGGTGGATGCTCTCTTTTTCGGTCATCTGTGAGAATTTGTTGATATAGTTCTCCAAAATTCCCATAATGGCATGCACTTCCTCGGGCGGTCTCTTCCAGTTTTCGGTGGAAAAGGCATAGACCGTCATATAACGGATGCCGATCTCGCGGCAGTACCCTGCAATGCGGCGAAAGGTCTCTGCCCCCACCGAGTGCCCGTACTTGCGCGGCATTCCCCTTTTTTGTGCCCAGCGGCCGTTGCCATCCATAATGAAGGCGATATGCTGCAGGCGCTCGTCAACCATGATGCGATCCTTGCTATCTTTCTCTTTTTTCAAAACCATTGCTTTCCCCATTGATGAACAGCAAGGGGTATGACTGACAACCAAATTGCTGTCACACCCCTTGTACTGATCAGATCTTCATAATTTCCTTTTCCTTCTTGGACGTGATCTCATCAACCAGCTTAATGAAGCGATCGGTTAGATCCTGAACGTTCTTTTCACTTGCCTTTTGCTCGTCCTCGGTCATCAGTCCGTCCTTCTTTTGCTTTTTGATCTCGTCGTTGGCATCGCGGCGGATGTTGCGGATGGCAACTCTTGCCTCCTCACCCATTTTTTGAATCTGCTTTGCCAAGGTCTTACGGCGCTCCTCGGTAAGAGGCGGGAAAACAAGGCGGATAACGCTGCCGTCATCAGCGGGGTTGATGCCGATGTCGGATGCCTGAATTGCCTTTACCATTGCCTTGAGGGTGGAACGGTCGTAAGGAGTGATGGTCAGCGTTTTGGGGTCGGTAACCGCAACGCTTGCCATATCGGTCAGTCTTGTTTGTGCGCCATAATAGTCAAAGGTGACCTTGGAAACGATTGCGCCGTTTGCCTGACTTGCACGGATGGTGGAGAGATTGTTCTCGTAAACGTCGATGCTTTTTTGCATTCTTTCTTCGGTGGGCTTTGTGTTGAATTTCATATTCGTTAAGTCCTTTCTATGTAAAATCTTATGTTTTTCAGTTGTGGATAGCGGTGCCTACGGATTCGCCCATAACAACGCGCCAGATGTTTTCGGGATCAGCCAAGCCGAACGCGTAGCCGTTGATGTTATTATCCATGCAGATGGTGGATGCGGAAAGATCGAGCGCACGCAAATTCTTGTCCAGAATTTCTGCATACGTCAGATCCGTATAACGAACTGCATTGGGATCCTTTTTGGGGTCGGCACTGTAGATGGCATCAATGTTCTTGGAGAACAGGATGCAATCGGCGCCGATTTCTGCTGCGCGCAGAGCCGCAGCCGTGTCGGTGGAAAAGAACGGGATACCGAGTCCGCCGCCAAAGATAACGACCTCACCCGCCTCCAATGCTCTGATGGCATCGCGTGCAGTGTAGGTATCGGCAAAAGCTTTCATTTCAACGGACGTCATAACGCGAGCTTTCATTCCCTCGCGGATGAACACGTCCTCAAGAGCCAGCGAGTTGACGACTGTGGCAAGCATTCCCATATGATCGGCACGGCATTGATCCATACCCGTGCCCTGTCTGCCACGCCAGATGTTGCCCGCGCCCACGATAACGGCGACCTGAACACCCGCGTTGAGGCAACGCTTGATTTGTGCAGCAACCTCTTTGATAAAATCAAAGTTGAGAATACCATCCTGCCCCGAGGCAAGTGCCTCGCCGGAAAGTTTGAGCAATATGCGTTGATATTTCGGCTTTTTCATATTGACACGACTCCTTGCTTTTATATAACTATATATTATATTCCCTTATATTGTACTACAAAACTCCTCATTTGTAAACACCTTTTTTGGAAAAAACGGCGCATTTTTCTTGTTTTTTTACAATTTTGCCTTGGTTTTGAAGAAAAAAGGAGAGCGTTTTGCTAAAACGCTCTCCTTTTTTGAAGTAATAGACATTTTAATTCAAGAATTCGTTCGCCACTTTTTCTTTGCAGATAGGAGGCGCAAAGAAAAAGTTAACAAAAAGAAACGCCGAAATTGGAGGGCTCCGCCCCTCCACCCCGCAAGCTTTTAAAAAAGCTTGACCAAAACTTTCTAACAGAAAAGCTTTAGGCTTTCTTTACCGCGAGTCCGCACCAGCCGTTCTCCTCCAAGCGCTCTACAATGCGGAAGCCGTGCTTCTCAAAGCACTCGATAACGTCGTCGCTTCTCTCCAGAATGATGCCCGATGCCAAAAGAACGGTGTCCTTGTGCATCAGTGCTCCCACGTCGGGCGTCATGCGAATGATGATGTCCGCTACGATGTTTGCACAGATCAGGTCATAGGGTTGGCTCTTGTCAACCTGACGCAAAAGGTCGGAAACCTCGCAGGTGATGTTGTTAAGACCGCTATCCTTGATGTTCTCATTTGCCACGCGGACCGCCATGGGATCGATGTCATATGCGCGACACTCCCGTGCGCCCAGCTTGGATGCGCAGATTGCCAAAATGCCACTTCCCGTGCCTACGTCAAGCATTCTGCAGCCCTCTTTGGTGTAGCTTTCAAGCAGCTTGATCACAAGTCTTGTGGTCTCGTGTGTGCCGGTTCCGAATGCCATACCGGGATCCATGCGCACAACAAGCTCGCCCTCTGCAGGCGTGTATTTTTCCCATGCGGGAACGATCACAAGTCTCTCACCAATCTTGATGGGCTTGTAATATGCCTTCCAGGAATTTGCCCAGTCCTCTTCGTTGACACCGACAGTCTCGATCTTTGCGTCGGTAAGATCCGATGCTTCAAATCTCTCGCGCAAGAATGCGATGCACTCGGCAACGCTTCTCTCTGCGGGCAGGTAGACCGATACCGATGCAATGGTCTTATCGGCATTGAGGATACTCTCGTCGATGAGGTCGCCGTAGCAGGTCTTGAGGTCGATGTCGCTGTAATCCTCAATTTGCAGGTTGTTGGAGACCATGCTCATAATGGCTACAAGATCGTCAAGGCGTTCCAGCTTGACTGTGACCTTTACCTGCGTCCACTCTGTTTCGGTGCCATAATCACCGCATACGTAATCTTGATCTATCATACCTTATTTGTCCTTATCCTTACCAAAGATCTTTTTGAAAAATTGCTTATGTTTTGTGTAGTTGCTCTCGCCGCAGCTATCGGCAAAGGCTCTCATTGCCGACTTTTGCTTTTCGTTGAGTCCGCGCGGAATTTCAACAACGGTGCGGAAGATCAGGTCACCGCGGCGACCGTTTCCGTTGACGTACGGAATGCCCTTGCCGCGCATGGTGAATTTGGTGCCGGGCTGCGTTCCCTCGGGAATGGTGTGCTTGATGTTGCCCTCAAGAGAAGGAACGTCGATCTCGGCGCCAAGTGTTGCCTCGGCTACCGTGAGCGGAACCTCGCAGTAGACGTTGTAGCCGTCGCGCTCGAAAATGGTGTGCGGACGAACGGATACGCTGATGATCAGGTCACCTGCAGGACCGCCGTTGCGGCCGTCGTTACCCTGCCCGCGCAAAGCGATGCGCTCGCCGTTATCGATGCCTGCGGGAATCGAGACAGAGAGACGTTTGCTCTCGCGCGTCATACCCGAACCGCGGCACTTGGAGCAAGGATTTTTGATGATCTTACCCGTTCCACGACAGTTGTCGCAGGGGGCTGTGGATTGGAAGGACATGCCGCCCATGCGTTGCACGCGACTGACTTGTCCTCGTCCCTGACATACCGAACAGGTCTCAACACCGCGGCTTCCCTCGGCGGCACCTGTTCCCTGACAATCATTACAACGGCAAACGCGGTTGTAGGAAACGTCCTTTTTGACGCCGAAAACGGCTTCTTCAAAGTCGATGCTGATAGAAGTACCGATGTCATCCCCTTGAACGGGTCCGTTGCGACGGCGCGTGCTGCTGCCGCTACTAAAACCGCCACCGAACATGCTGCCAAGGATATCGCCAAGGTCGCCAAAATCAGAAAATCCGCCGCCGAATCCGCCAAAACCGCCAAAACCGTCACCGCCGCCCATGGAAGGATCGAATGCCGCGTGACCGTATTGGTCGTATTTTGCCTTTTTGGTGGCGTCGGAGAGGACCTCGTAAGCCTCGTTTGCCTCTTTGAATTTCTCCTCGGCTACCTTATCACCCGGATTGGTGTCGGGGTGATACTTTTTTGCCATTTTATAATATGCTTTTTTTATCGTGCTCTCGTCGGCGTTTTTATCAACGCCAAGAACCTCGTAATAGTCTCTTTTGTTAGCCATAGGTATCCTTTCCGTTTCTTGTATCTTGCTTTTCCCTATCTACTTAACGAAAAATAGCCACGGAAAAGCAAAATACACCCAACGGGAAAGGCACAAGAGTGCCTTTCCCGATAACAGTTAAGCAATTGATTATTTGTTGGAGTTATCCTCGTAGTTGGCGTTGTAATAGGTGCCGTCACCGTCGGTGCCAGCCTGCGCGTTGGGGTCAGCGCCCTGTGCGCCTGCTTGCTGATAGAGCTTTTCGGAGATCTTGTAGAAGGACTTTTCTACTGCTTCGGTGTCAGCCTTAATAGCCTCGATGTCGCCGCCCTTCAGGGTTTCTTTCAGCTTTTCAATAGCAGCCTTTACAGTCTCAACGTCTGCGGGATCTGCCTTGTCGCCAAGCTCGGTGAGTGTCTTTTCGCTTTGGAAGATGATGCTCTCTGCACGGTTCTTTACGTCAACGGCTTCGCGCGCCTTTTTGTCTTCCTCTGCAAATCTTTCGGCATCCTTAACTGCCTTATCGATGTCTTCCTTGCTCATATTGGTGGAAGAGGTGATGGTGATGTGTTGCTCCTTGCCGGTGCCCTTATCCTTTGCGGTTACGTTTACGATGCCGTTGGCGTCGATATCAAAGGTAACCTCGATTTGAGGAATTCCGCGAGGTGCGGGGGTGATGCCATCCAGAATGAAGCGACCGAGTGTGGTGTTGTTAGCAGCCATTTCGCGCTCGCCCTGCAGAACGTGAATTTCAACAGAGGTCTGACCGTCGGCAGCGGTGGAGTAAACCTGGCTCTTCTTTACGGGGATGGTAGTGTTGCGGTCGATGATGCGGTTGAATACGCCGCCCAGAGTCTCAATACCGAGGGACAGAGGGGTAACGTCGAGGAGGAGCAGATCCTTAACCTCGCCGCCCAGAACGCCGCCCTGAATAGCTGCGCCGATTGCTACGCACTCATCGGGGTTGATGCCCTTGAAGGGCTCCTTGCCGATGAACTTTTTAACTGCCTCTTGAACGGCGGGAATTCTGGTAGAACCGCCAACGAGGAGAACCTTGTCGATCTGGTTTACGGAAAGGCCTGCATCTGCGAGTGCCTTCTTTGTGGGAACCATGGTTCTTTCAACGAGATCAGCAGTGATTCTTTCGAACTCTGCGCGAGAGAGGGTTGCTTCAAAGTGCAAAGGACCTGCAGCGGTTGCGGTAATGAAAGGCAGGTTGATAGAGGTAGAGGTCATGCCGGAAAGCTCGATCTTTGCCTTCTCTGCTGCGTCACGCAGTCTTTGCAGAACCATCTTGTCGCGGCGAAGGTCTACGCCGTTCTCTCTTTGGAACTGATCCGCCATCCAATCGATGATACGTTGGTCGAAATCGTCACCGCCAAGGCGAGTGTCGCCGTTGGTTGCGAGAACCTCGAATACGCCGTCGGAGATCTCCAAGAGAGATACGTCAAAGGTACCGCCGCCAAGGTCGAATACCATG
>JAZNYU010000187.1:0-11965 GCA_045594605.1 Eubacteriales bacterium | reverse complement strand
AATAGCCGGTCGAGGCGAGCGCACCGCTCGCTTTGGCCCTCGCAAACGGCCAGGCCCCGCCAAGACCCTGCCCGCTAAGAGAGTTGATGGCCATGAGAATATTCAAATGCACATTGTAGGGCGGGGGCTTGCTCCCGCCGTTTTTTTGTGCACGGGGATGTGCTTTCCGTTTTCTTTTGCATCCATTGAAATTGGGTATTGAAAAATGGCGAAAAATATGATATACTGTAAAGAGATGCAGATGTTATCTGACTTTTTTATTTGAAATGAGAGCTTTATGAAGAACACGAAAACGACTTTTTCCTCGTTTACCGAGACCTTGACCGAGGCAGAAAACGCGCAGCTCCAAGAGTTTTTCGCGGAGTTTGACACGCATTTTTTGCTCTCCAAAAACGATAGAAAGCAATTCAGGGCCGATTTTGAAGCGGCTATTCTTTTGCTATACAAAAAAGGCGTTTCGATGTCCGAGATCCTCTCCCGTCTGGCGCTCTCTAACCTCGGTGGGTTTTATGCGCGCCCCTCTGTGATGTGGTTTCCCCTTGACGACGCCGCCAAAATTTATCCCATTTCGATGGATCACGGCAGTCAGCAGGTGTTCCGCATTTCGATCTACTTCAAGGAGGACGTGATCCCAGAGCTTTTGCAAATGGCGCTCACCTTTACCATCAAGCGCTTTGCAAGCTTTGCCACCACGCTCAAAAAGGGATTCTTCTGGCACTATCTTGACACGGTTAAAAAGAGATTCCCGATTGAGGAGGAGCACAATCTGCCCTGCCAGCCCATCAAGGTATCCTCCAGCGGCTCGCAATCCTTCCGCTTGATGTATCACCAAAATCGCGTAAGTGCAGAGTTCTTTCACGTCCTGACCGACGGCACGGGAGCGATGACCTTTTTCAAATCCTTGACGGCAGAATATCTGCGCCTGTGCGGCACAACCGCTCCGCTTGGGGATATTTGGGACGTCAACGACACCCCTACCCGCGAAGAATTTGAAAACGCCTTTGTTAAGGTTGAAAAAGCCAAAACCAGCTCGGGCTTTGTGGACAAGCCTGCCGCGCAAATGAACGGCAGAATGACCCGCAGAAAGCCTTGCCGCATTTTGCATTTTAAAATGGATGCGGATAAGCTACGCGCGGTTGCCAAGAGCTACGGTGCTACCGTAACGGCGTATCTTTTGATGCAAATGTTTTACGCCTGCTCAGCTTCTACCGACGAGCTCACGGGAGACATCAACATTCAGCTCCCCATCAACATGCGCAAGTTCTATCCTTCCAAAACCGTTCGCAACTTCTCCATGTATTGCGGCATCCGCATTCCCATTGAAAAGATCGGAGATAAGGAAGCACTGCTTGCCGAGATCAACGCGCAGCTCCTTCAAAAAGCAGAGAAGGAAAAAATGCGTGAGATGATCACTGCCGCCGTCAATATCGTCAGCTCCATTCGTGTCATTCCGCTTGCCATCAAGCAGCCCATTGCAAAAATGATCTACGGTATTCTTGGCGAAAAGATCTACACCACGACGTTTTCCAATCTTGGTGTTGTCAACTTCCCCGAGGAGTTTATGGAGCACATTGACTCGATGGACTTTTGTTTGGGTGCGCAGGTGACCAACCGACTTGCCTGCACCGCTATTACCTGCGCGGGCAAGCTGACGTTCTCCATTTCCAAAATGACGCTTGACCCTGCTTTTGAAGAAAAGATGCATCAGCTTTTGTTGGCTGATGGAATTGAAATTATGGTGGAAGGGAGTGAATACTATGCGCGTTAATAACACGTATCCAAAAGTCACCAAGTTCCCCCAAAACCGTAAACGAATGTTATCGATTGTACGTTGGCCCTTTTTTGCAGTAGCCGCAGCGGCTCTCATCGTCAATCTTTGCATCAAAGGTCCTTTTTGGAGCATCATCGTCATTCTCTCGCTTTACGTGGTATGGACGTTTGTGCTCTCCCCCGATCTTGTGGAGCTGAACCGCATCAGCCAAACCATTAAGGTCACCGTTTGGAGCAGTATTTTGCTTGTGGTAATTGACCTGTTGTTTGTGCACAGCTTTTCCCTTTTTGTCATTCCCATTGTCTGCTTCAGCGGACTTTTGAGCTGCATCGTGCTCTTTTTTACCAATTTGGAAACGCAAAAGCACAATATGCTCCCTCTGATCAATTTTATTTTTGCGTCTATCATCGGCTCTCTCATTACTCTGCATTTTCATCATGATAAGAACAGCTGGCCGCTGATCGTTCTGCTTTCCCTTTCCATTCTTTCTCTGCTCTCTTTTATCATCGTTCTTGGCAGAGATTTCAAAATCGAAATGCAAAGAAGATTTCACATCAAATAATTCTTTTTGAGGCTCTCTCTTGACAAATCGCAAGCTTTGCGATATAATAAGAGCACAGCTCTGCTAAACGGTCGCGCGGTATGTTGCCGAAAGGTATTACCGTGAGGAAAGTCCGGGCTTCATAGGACAGAATAGCTGATAACGTCTGCCACGGGTAACCGTCGGGAAAGTGCAACAGAAATAGACCGCCGCGCAAGCGGTAAGGATGGAAAGGCGAGGTAAGAGCTCACCCGTTCCTATGGTAACATAGGTCCGCTGTAAACCCTATTTGAAGCAACACCCCAACCAAGGCTTGTCCGGCATTCTTGAGGGGTGGCACAAAGCGTTTGCTTTGAAGCTCTGCGGTGACGCAGAGCGCAGATTGATGACCGTTCACGACAGAACCCGGCTTATAGGCGGAACTGAAAAAAGCACTTGCCAAATTGGCAAGTGCTTTTTTGTTTTTATTGGTTGCTTGCAAGCTGCAAATATTGCTCGAGTGTCATATTCCCGACGTGAATGTCGGTTGCGGCTTCTCTGCCCACAAAGCGGTAGTGCCAAGGCTCATAGGTGTAGCCCGTGATGCCCTCCATCCCCTTGGGATAGCGCAGAATAAATCCGAATTTGTAAGCATTTTGCGCAAGCCAGGCAAAGGCTTGGGTATTTTCAAACGCCTCGGTCAGCTCCGTTCCCATGCTTGAGGTAATAAAGTCGATGCAAAGCCCCGTCTGGTGCTCACTCTGCCCCGGCAGGGCGGAATAGGATTGCACCACCGTGAGGGCATCCTCTTGGGAGAGCTTGAAGATCTTTTTATCCAGATAGTTTACCTTGATGTATTCCTCGCCAAACACGCGGCGCGCATCATCGGAGATACAGCTTTTTTCAAAGCTCAAATACTTATTGTAGAGATTGACCTGATATTCGTAGGAACGGTATGCACTGGCGACCATAATGTCGCTCACACCCGCCGCCTGCATTTCGGCGAGCATTGCATACAGTGCCGCCGCCGCACGGGACTCCAGCTCATACTCGCGCCCCGACTGTAGGGTGGCGCAGTTGAGCGTTACCAGATTGGCGGGCACGTAGCCGGCATCCAGCTCGCTTTGCTTGTTTGCCAAAAGCAGATAGGTGGGGTCAAGCCCTGTGGTCAGCGTTGCCGTGTTGACACTTGTCAGATAGGTATACTGCATGGTTTTATAGCTCCCAATAGAGTTTTTGTCAATTTGGCTCACGTCAACGGGAGCGGTGGTTCCCTCTTCCTCGGGCTCGGGATTGATGCACCCCGAAAAAAGAAGCAGGATCGCCAAAAGAACTGTCAAAAAATGAATGTTATTTCTTTTCATGTGACCTTCCATAAGGGATTTTTTCAAGCGGTTTGGTTTCGATAACGATAAAATAAGGAGACGAGGGAGAGTTGAGGATGTTAACCTTGGTGGCGCACACCTTATGACGGCTGATGCCGGCAAGATAGTCGCAGATCATCTTTCCTTCCAGGTCACCCTCCTCGTGACCGGGATAAACGGCTACGTTGATGATGGCATCCTTATCCATGAGGTCAATTGCCGCCTCGATGGCAGGAAGTGTTGTTTCGCGCAACGTGGTGATGGACTTATCCCCACCCGGCAGCCAACCAAGGTTGAACATGCCTGCTTTGATGGGCTCCTTGACGTAGTTTTTGACGTTGTGGTGGGAATCGTGGATGAGGGTGTAGTTCTCGGGACAGCCGACCTCGCGAAGGTGCTTTGCGGTGGACTCGACCGCCTGTGCCTGAATATCAAAGGCGTAAACGTGCCCCGTAGGTCCTACGGTCTTGGAGAGAAATTCGGTGTCATATCCGTTACCCATGGTAAAATCAACGGCAACATCGCCCTCCTTCAGGTGCGTGAGAATAAAATGCTTATGTAGCTTTAACAGGTCTATCATATCGGTCTTCCTTTACTTGTTGTGCAGATCGGAGCGCAAGAACTTGAACGCGCGCTCTACGGCATCCTTGGAGTTGTACCAAGGCTCCTCGTTATAACGATAATCAAATTTTTTGCAGAACCAGCTGACGTCCTTTTGGAGCTCCTCAAAATAAGGCTCTACCACGCCGGCGCAGGCTTTTGCAAACTCGGGTTGTCTCTTTTTACCAAGGCGTTTTTGACCGTATGCCAAAACCTTGCGGTAGTGCGGCAGACAGAAATAGGGCTGTGCCTTGAGTTTTTTTGAAAAATCGGGATCGGTCTCCCAAAGATATACGGCAGTATCGACCATATGCTCAAAATTGTTTTTGATACGGTCGCAAACGTAGCAGGTATCCTCAAGCTCGCCAATGCGTTTGATGGGCTTGTTGCCCTGCCCACCGCCAAAGCCGCCGTCACGGATCTCCTCGCGCAGCTCTGCCAAATGGCTCTCCAGCGTGAGTGCCATTCCAAGGCGGTTCTTGCGCACAAACATCATATCGTAGTGCGTGCGGCAAAAGCCGGATTTATTGGTTTTGATACGGATGTCAGGCTCCATCATGGAAGCGCCCAAAATCAGGTCGAGCTCGTTTTCCTCAAGCTTACGGTAAAGCGCGCAAAAGGGGCATCCGCAGGAGGCATCTGCCGCCGATGCTTCAAACGCCTCGTTGACCGGTATGGTAAAATTCATATCCATAAAGCATTCCTCTTTCGTTTCAACACACAAAAAATACGGGTTTTGTTGATTACGCATTGCAAAAATCAAATTTTTGTGGTATAATGTTCGTATAGGATTATTATACCATACGCACGTGGGAGTTGCAAGGGATTTTTTGCAAAATTCAAAAGATTTTTCTTCCACAAGAGGAGTTTTTATGGCAAATTATCAATATTGTTTTTGGGATCTTGACGGAACGCTGACCGATTCCGCCCCCGGTATTACGCACTCGGTGCGCTACGCAATGGAGCAAATGGGCAAGCCCGTGCCGCCCGAACAGGATCTGACCTGCTTTATCGGTCCTCCTCTGCTTTACAGCTTTGAAAATTATCTGGGGCTCTCCCCGCTCGATTCGCAGCTTGCCGTTGACCACTACCGCGTATGCTACCGTGCAGGCGCGATGCTGGAGTGCAACGTTTATGACGGTGTGCGCGAAACGCTTGAGGAGCTCAACCGCCGCGGCATTATTTGTGTGCTTGCCACCTGTAAGCCGCACGAGTTTGCAAACGCCATCATTGAGCATTTTGACCTCAAGAAATATTTTGCTTACGTTTCCGGGCCCGAGATGGACGGCACGAGAAACGAAAAGCACGAGGTCATCACCTACGCCTTGGAAAACCTTGGCATCGCCTCTCCCGACATGGTTTTGATGGTGGGCGACCGCCGCGACGACGTGGTTGGTGCGGCGCGCTGCCATATGGAGTGCGTTGGCGTTGAGTGGGGATTTGGAACCGAGCAAGAGTTGATTGATGCAGGTGCAAAAGCAGTTATTTACAAGCCCTGTGAGCTGCTTCGTTTTTTTGAAGACTGAGGCGTCGGTTCTTTCAAAATTTAGCTTTTTTTCTTCAAAATAATATATTATTACATAAATAATTTGCAAAAAGCTATTGACAAATGGCAAAAGTTGTGGTATAATATCAACTCGGTACGGACTTTTGTCCGTCTCTCTGCCATGCAAATTCAATTCTACAGCATGGTCGAATTAGTCCATAGGGAGGTAAAAAACATGGAAAAGATTATCAATTCTTATGAAAGCATGCTCATCGTTAGCCTTGCAAACGGCGAAGAAGCCGCTAAAGCTACCGTTGGCAAGTTCACCGATCTGATCACTGCTAACGCAGAGCTCGTTCAGGTTGATGAATGGGGTCGTCGCCGTCTCGCATATCTGATCAACGATATGAGCGAGGGCTACTACGCCGTAGCTACTTTCAAGAGCGAAAGCGATTTCCCTCAAGAACTTCAACGTTTGATGAACATTGACGAATCCGTTATGCGCATCATGGTAATCAAGCTCGAGCATGAGCCTGTTGCCAAAGCTGTTGAAGCTCCTGTAGAAGAAGCAGCTCAAGAAGAAGCAGTAGCAGAAGAAGTTCCTGCAGCAGACGCAGAATAATTCAGCGTCTAAAAAATTTTTAAGGAGGCCTATCTAATGTCCAGCTTGAATCTTAACAAGGTCGTTCTTTGCGGAAGATTGACCGCAGACCCTGAATTGAAGCAGACCACCAGCGGCATTGCCGTCGTCTCCTTCACTTTGGCAGTAAATCGCCGTTTTCAGGCAAAGAGTGCTGACGGTGCTCCTGCTCAACAGCAGGCAGACTTTATCAGCGTTGTTGCTTGGAGACAAACCGCAGAGTTCATCTCTCGCTATTTCCGCAAGGGTTCTGCCCTTTGCATCACCGGTTCCATTCAAACCAGAACCTGGCAGGATGCAAACGGTCAGAAGCGTTACGCTACTGATGTAGTTGCCGACGAAGCTATGTTCGTTGATAGCAAAAACGACGGTGTTGCCGGTGGGCAATACACCGAAACCTACAATGCGCCGTCCTACTCCTCTCCCGCATCTGCGCCTAAGTTTGAGGAGCTGAAAACAGACGACGATCTGCCCTTCTGATAAAGAAGCGGCACCACAATTTGAACAGGAGGATTTCATAAGATGGATACTAACGTAAAAACCGAAGAAGTTGTTGTTCGTCCCGCTCGTCCCGCAAACAACAACCGCAGAAGAAAGAAAGTTTGCATTTTCTGCGCAGACAAGGTTGCTTTTATCGATTATAAGGACACTGCAAAGCTGAGAAAGTTCATCAGCGAACGCGGCAAGATTCTTCCCAGAAGAATTTCCGGCGCTTGCGCAGTTCACCAAAGAGAAGTTAACACCGCTATTAAGCGCGCTCGTAACGTAGCACTTCTTCCCTTTGTAACCGACTAATCGGATCAAAAGCCATAAAAAGACAGCGAACCACACGGTTCGCTGTCTTTTTTGTCACTTTCTCCCCTTTTCGACATATGCTGACATCGAGGGGGTGCAATTATGCAATCTGGTTTTTATGGATGTCTTGCCGTTATGGGCTCAATGACACAAGCGATGCGCGCGCAAAAGGTGCTCGCCGGTGCGGCAGTGCGTGCAGAGGTCGTTAAGGCAGACTCGGCGCACACACGCCGCGGCTGCGCCTATGCACTCTCCTATCCCTGCTTGCAGGAAAACAATGTGCGCACCATCCTTTCGGGGGCAGGCATTCGCGTGCGCGATTATTATCGGGAGGATGCAGATGATCTATCTTGATAACGCCGCCACGAGCTTTCCCAAGCCTCGCCGTGTGGCAGAAGAGCAGATGCGATGCATGCAGTTCTACGGCGGAAACCCCGGTCGCGGCTCACACGCGTTGGCACTTGCCGCCGCCGAAAAGATATACGAATGCCGCGAGGAGCTTGCCTCCTTTTTTGGCTCTCCCAATCCCGAAAACGTCATTTTTACCATGAACACGACCATGGCGCTCAACACCGCCATCAAGGGGCTTTTGCACCGCGGCGATCACGTTCTCCTATCGGACATGGAACACAATGCGGTCTTTCGCCCCATCTACAAAATGGCGCGGGACGGTGTTATCACGTATGACGTATTTGACACCTTTCCTACAAATCCATTGCGTACCAAGGAGATGATCCTCTCGTCGATTTTGGAAAAGATCCGTCCCACAACGCGCATGCTCATTTGCGCGCATGCTTCCAACATTTGCTCGGCGACGTTGCCGCTCCATGAGATCGGTGCGCTCTGTCGCAAAAAAGGAATTCTCTTTGTGGTGGATGCGGCACAATCGGCGGGGCACCTGCCTATTGATATGGAAAAGATGCAGATCGATGCGCTTTGTGCACCCGGTCACAAGGGGCTCTGGGGACCGCAAGGATGCGGCGCTCTTATTTTGGGAGACGGGATCGTTGCCGACACGCTGATAGAGGGCGGCAGCGGCTACAACTCGTTAGAAGGCGGTATGCCCGAGGATGCGCCCGAGCGATATGAGGCGGGCACGCTCCCAACACCTGCCATAGCGGGGCTGCTTGAAGGTGTGCGCGAGATCAGACGCGTAGGGGTAGATCACATTCACGCGCACGAGTGCGCCCTGACGGCGCGGCTCTCCGAACGTCTTTTGGCAATGCCAAAGGTAACGCTTTATGCGCCGCACCACGCGGGGAGCGTGTTGCTGTTTTCGATAGAAGATATCTCCTCCGACCGTGTGGGTGCTTTTTTGAACGAGCGCGGCATTTGTGTGCGCACGGGCTTTCACTGTGCTGCCATGGCACACGCAACGCTTGGAACGCCACCCTCGGGTGCGGTACGCGTAAGCCCTTCCCTATTCAACAACGTCGGGCAGATCGATGCCCTTGCCGATGCGGTAAGGGATCTGCTATAAGACATTCCAAAGCAAAAAAAAACGAGGTGACCTGTTGGTCACCTCGGAATTTTTTATTTTAGATGTATTAGCCGAGCCAATCAAAGAATGTGCGGCGGCGGATTTCTTGCTTGCGATATTGAACAAGCTTTGCAGCCATGAGAACTACGGTTGCTGCTGCAGCTACGGGGAGTGCAACCTTACCGATTTGCTCTGCCTTGTCGATTTGCTCGTTGGTGATGGGAGTCTTTTCAACGATCTTATCACGAACATATTGATATGCGGGGTGATACTTGGGAGCTTCCTCAACAACTTCTGCTTCCTCTTCGGGAGCATCGAGGATCTCTTCGAGATCGGAAACAACTTCTTCAAGAGCTTCCTCTACGGGCTCTTCTACGGGGTCAAAGATGCTTGCATCTTCAACAGCTTCTTCAGCAGCTTCCATTGCAGCGCGGATCTTCTCACGCTTTTCTTTGTTGTTAGCAATTGCAAAGAAAATAGCGCCGAGAACAACACCGATTGCTACGCAAAGAGCAACGATGATAGCGCGGGTGGGCATCTCTTGAACGAAGAGAGCTGCTACAACACCGGTAGCGATACCGATTAAAATAAAGAGAACTGCAAAAACGCGAAATCCTTTGGCTTTCATAATACATTTTCCTCCATTTAAGAAAAATTAAATTTAACTGTGTTCATTATATCATGAAAAAGCAAGATTGTCAACACCAAAAATACATTTTTTTGATTTTTTTTCGATTTTTTTTGCATCTATCCAACTTTTTCAAAAATGTTTCCCTTCTCTTTTCCTTTCATATTGACATTTTATTATTTTCGTGTTAGAATAATGACAGAACGATTTTGAAAAGGAGATAGCAAAATGCCCTTTATTGATACCAAACTCAACGTCAAGCTCACCGAAGAAAAAGAAGTCGCCCTCAAGGCACGTCTTGGTGAAGCGATCGCCACCTTCCCCGGCAAGAGCGAATATTGGCTGATGCTCAACTTCAGCGACGAGAGTCGCATGTGGTTCCGCGGCTACAACTCCATTCCTATGGCAATGGTAACGGTTCAGCTCTTTGGAACTGCAAGTGAAGATGCTTGCGCCGCCATGACCAAGACCGTTACCAAGATCTTCAAAGAGGAACTCGGCATTTCCCCCGAGCACATCTACGTCAAGTACGAATTTGTAGATACTTGGGGATGGAACGGCGAAAATCTGTAATGTGTTTTTTAAAAGAAAGCAGCAAAGCTTTGTGACTTTGCTGCTTTTTTATTGACCTCTCTCCCCTATGGGGTGCGAAATCAGTTCTTTTGATCCTTTGCGATCATTTCCAAAACACGGTTGGCGGCACGTTTTCCCTCCTCACCTGCAATGGGAAGTCCGCCCGGCGAATTGAGCCACTGGGTTGCAAAAACGGCATTTTTCAGGGGCTTTACGCGGTTATCCATCTTTGCGGGGAGCGTGCGCGGTGTGAAGATAAAGCTCATCCAAGAGCCGATATCCGAGTCGATATAGCGCTTATAGGTTGCGGGCGTCCAAACGTCCAGCACTGTCAATTTTCCTTCAAGAGGCGGGAATTTGCTTGTGATAAGTGCCAATACGTCATTGGAAATAGCGCGTTTTCGCGCGGCGTATGCCGCTTTATCGGATCGCAATTCCACAAACTCACGTGCGGTCTCCTCGTTGCAAAGTGTCAGCGTTTGCAAAAGGCTCTTGCCCTCGGGAGCAAAATCCTTTTCGTGGGAGAATTCGCGTATGACGAGGTACCTTGTGTGCAGACGTTCGCGATATGCCTGCGGAATTTCAAAAATAAAGTCTCCTTTAAAGGGCAATTCCTTCGTATCGCAGGCAATTGCGCAATGGTAGCTGGAAAAGCGGTATTTGCTATCCCGTGCGTACTTTTTCTTCAGTTGTGTGGGGAGATCCATGGAGAGCAGCTTGCGATAAGCCACGATGGGGTCGGTGGCTATAATGACGTAGTCTGCCGCAATGGTGGAGCCATCTGAGAAGGTGACCGACGTAGCGCGCCCGTTCTCGTGCTGAATGGAGACTGCCTCTTTGCGCAGGTACAATTCGCCGCCAAGCTCCAAAAGGCGCTTGGTGATGCGCTCGAGCATTGCACAGGAGCTCCCTTTGGGAATCGCTCCGTTTTTGCCGCAAAAGGTTGCAATGATAACGGCAAGTGCAAAGGTCGAGAACTCGGTGCCAACAAGAGAAACGATGAAATCCTGCAGGAGCGGATGGTGCAAGCGCGCGGCAAACTCGCCCGTGCTCATCCAGTGATGCTTGATGATGCCCGGTAGCGATGCGAGCTTTTCGGCGTTGGTGAGGGGCTTGTCGTTATTCTCTCCCCCAATGCCAACGTGCCCTTGAATATCGCGCACCGTTTTGCAAAAAGAGCGAATGGCGCGTGTGTCTTGGGGAGAGAGCGCGATCATCTCTTTCTCCAAACGGTCAAGATCGCGGTAAAGAGAAATTTGTTTTCCGTCTCGCTCACAGGTGTAGAGTGCTTCGCTTTGGTAAACCTCGACGTCGGCGCCCAGCGCACCGAGATCCTCCCACATGCGGTAAGTATCTGTTGCGGGGTTGGTTCCCGTGAGCCAGTGGATGCAGTTATCGATGTGGTATCCGCCGCGATTCCAGCCCGTCAGGTTGCCGCCTGCAACGGTATGTCGCTCGCAGACAATGGCGTGATGTCCGCCCAATTGCGTATAAATGCCTGCCGAGAGTCCCGAAACACCGCCGCCGATGATGAGTACGTTTGCCATAAAAACCCCTCTCTGTTCTTCTGTCTTCCCTATCATTATAACACAAAATTCTCGGGAACATAAAAATAAAGTGTAAATAAGCCTCCGCATTTTTTGTAAACAATGCAAAAGGGAGAGTTCGTTTGAACTCTCCCCATCTTTTATAGGAAATTATCTTTGAATACGACCGGAGCCGTCGCCGCCTGCGAGCTTTTCAACCTCTGCAAGAGTTACCATATTGTAGTCGCCCTCGATGGAGTGCTTGAGCGCCGATGCTGCAACTGCAAACTCAACAGCCGCTTGGGTGTCCTTGCCGTTCATCAAAGCGTAGATCAAGCCGCCGCCAAAGCTATCACCGCCGCCTACGCGGTCGATGATGTGGAGATTGTACTTCTTGGAGAAGCAGTACTCGTCATTTGCAACGTTGTAAAGCATTGCCGACCAGCCGTTATCGAATGCGCTGTGGCTCTCACGAAGGGTGATAGCAACGTACTCAAAGTTGAACTTATCAGCCAGCTGCTTTGCAACAGACTTATAGCCCTCGTGATTGAGCTTGCCGCCGTAAATATCGGTAGCTTCTGC
>JAZNYU010000186.1:0-5671 GCA_045594605.1 Eubacteriales bacterium | reverse complement strand
GGGAAAACTTCTTGCAAGAAGTTTCCCGCACACCCCTTTCAAGAACTCTTGCACAAAAATCATCCAAATAGATTTGTTAGCACGCTAACAGACAGTCGACGCGAGGTAAACCTCGCTTTGGCTGCCGCGAGTTCGCAGGCGCCACCAAGACCCTGCTCACTAAGAGAGTTGAATAGACGCAAAGTAGGGGCGACCATCGGTCGTCCGCAAAAAAAGACGAACGTATAAAACGTTCGTCTTTTTGTTATTCTTTAGCTTCCAATCATTCCAAGTGCGTGCAGGTAGGCGTCCTTCATAAAGAGCGCGTCCTCGGCTTGCGTGCCTGCCGACTCGCAGATGATGCGCGGTGCCACACCCTCGCGCACGATCGCTTCGGCAAGCGGCTCAAAAGCGGGGCCAAAGGTCTCGTCGGCAAAGGTCAGGTGCTTCTTTTCCCCTGCTCCTGTATATTCGATCTTGGAAAAATGGCAATGCAGATCACGCGCAAAGCTGTCACCCAAGGTCGTGCCGATCTCGTCGAACACGCGGCGATAGCTATCCACATCGGGGAACAATCCGCCAATGTTGCGCGCATTGAGGTGGCCGAAATCGACCACAGGTGAATAGATGGGCGACACCTTACACTGCTCGAGGACCTCGGCAAGCGTGCCAAGCTGATTGACCTTGCCCATGGTCTCAATGCCAAGACGGATGGACGTCTCGCCAACCGCTTCGGCAACCTTTTCGAGCGTGTCCTTGGAGAGCGCCATAGCTTCCTCGCGCGAGATCTTTGCGGCGCTGCCGCTATGGATAACGATGGTATCCGCTCCCAAAAGCTCCGCTGCCCACAACGACTTTTGAATATACTCGATGCTCTTGAGTCTCTTTTCGGGATCAACGCCCGAGAGCGAGATAAAATAGGGCGTGTGGAGCGACATCAGGATGCCATGCTCGCGTGCCTTCTCGCCAATGGCGCGCAAGGTTGCCTCACTGCCGGCAATGCCATTGCCTGCCTCGTATTCAAAGGCGTCAAGTCCTTTTTCTTTGAGCCACCCGGGTGCTTGCAGGGTGCTTTTTTTGCCTTCGGAATAAAACCAATCCCCGTTTCCACCGGGGCCAAACGTTGCTTTTTTCATATGTTTCCTTTCTGCGACGGGATTCCCGTAAAAGTATACACTCTTCCCTTTCCGAAAATGTTCGTTGTTTCAAAATTTTCATACAAGCGCGGATGCTTATGCGGTGCGTGGTAAGCCAACAGCAGTAAGGTCAAAAAGACCGCTCCACCACCGCTAAACAGGAGGAAAAAGATCAATGCAATCCATATACTGTCGGCACGATAACTCTGATACTCTTCAAAGGTGTACCAAGAAACGCCCTTTGCATCGGTCAACTCCCAAACAACATAGGAATCCACCCAAACGGTAACCTGTGTTCCCACCAGGTCGTCCAAGTCGGCAAGGCTTTGCCCGTTCAGCACACCGTATTCAATATCATACTGCGTATCCTCACCGTAGAGCGTAACGTATTCCTCCTCGGTATGCACATCCACCACAACAAAGGTGTGGCGCTCCAGATCCTCTTTTTGCATCAGCAGATTATCTACCTCGTCAAACATGATAAGCGTAAAAAACATGGCAATGATGCCGGCAAAAAGGGCGATCAGCGTCCACGTGATCGGTCTTGAGCAGTTTCCCCAATAAAGTTTGGAGTCGCTCACGCCCTCACGTGCCACCGCACCGTTATTTTGGGCACGCGCGATCAAATGCTCGGTACGCTCGTCGACATCATCCTCGCGTTTGATGCAAATGCGCCGACCGCTCACGGGATAGAGATAAACATAGTGCGTATTTCTTCTCCAAGACTCAATATCGCTAAACGAATAGGTTTTGGAAATGCGGAAAAAGTTGCGCACGGTAATTTGCTCGGTATTCATCGTCACGCGGCAGTTGATTGCAGCAATAAGGAACGGAACACCTGCCAAGAAGAAAACAGACATCATAAACGCTCCTGCTTCCTCGTCTATCAGACAAAGCAATCCCACTGCAAAAAGGACAATTGTGTAAATATAACTATATTTGGCGACCACCCACTCACGGCCGTCTTTTCTTTTTTGCTTTTTGTGTGTCAGTGGCGGATATTCTCGGCTCATGGGGCATTTCCTTTCAGTAATCTTTATCCATAATAATTATATCAAAAAACGGGGATTTGTCAAGTGTTTCGCTCACTTTATCGCTCGGTATTCCGCACTCCTTTTTTCTCTTTCGCATAGGCTGATAAGGAATGCTTTTATTGGGGGAATATTTTATGTCTGATTTTGAAAAAACCGAATACGTTCACTATCCGCCTTTTCGCCCGTCCCTGCGTGGGTGCATCTCTCGCGATACGCGGCTTGCCGTCTCGCTTTATACCTGCTGTGCCAATGCCTTTTTCAGTATTTCCGACAACATCTACCGCAGTCTTGTCTGTCGGGATAGCGACACCGCTCTCTCCGATCTTTTTGAGGAGATCGCCGAGCGGGATCTGGAGCAGCTCCGCACCCTCGGGGAGCTTTTTCTCGCGCTCTCAGATGCCGACGGACGGAAAACAACGCGCTACCCTTATTTTAAACGGAACGCCTGCCCCACGCGGTGTCATGACACCCCCGTAACCGCTGCCCTTTGGGAGCGCCGTCGCAACATTGACTGCTTTGAGACCTTGATGGGCAGGACCGAGGACCGCGTGGTGCGCTCGATCCTTACAAAGCTCCTCTCGGTCGAGCGTCTTTTGTGCCGCCGTTTGGAGGCGGTTGCCGATCCGTAACAGATTGCTAAAAAAAGAAAAAATGTCATCCGTTTGTGTCGCATACGACAAAACTGCCTTAAATATGCGACAAATTCATACATCTTGTGAAGCAAAAGGCTTAAAATATACTAAATATAGTAAAAAAATCGTCAAAAAGTATTGACAAAATATTGCGATTTTGGTAAAATAAAAGGTGGTAAAGAAGAAAGGAGGGTAAGGCTATGCCATACGTATCTCATAACAAACAAAATACGCGCCGCATCGGTTTTGCTATCCTTTTGCTGGTTCTTTGCAGCGCGCTTCTGGTCTCCTGTATGGCAGGCCCCAACGTTTTGTGGATCCGCGGTCTGTTTGGTCTTGACGTAAACGACTATTTTGCAGAGGCTCCCCTGCGCCAGCTGCAGCCCGACGGCACCACCGCCACGCTCCTCTCCAACATGGTCACCATCATCGTCAGCGATAGCATCCGCCTCTCCCCCTTTTCGGGCACAAACGAGGCAGTTCGCCTTTACCGCGACGAGATCCTGAACGATATGCTGCGCGACGATTACAGTCGCTACACGGGCAACCGTGCAGCCCTTGATAAGGTTGCAGGTGCTTACCCTTATCTTTCGGCGTCTACCCTGATTGCCAAGGCAGATTTTGAAAACGTCGTTTTCCGCTTTTTTGGCGGAACATCGGTCAGCCACAAGAGCGGAGATGCCTTTTCCTATCTTTCCCAAGCGGGTTATTACACATCCCCCGTGCAGGCTCGTGAATGTATTGCCGAGGTAAACATTCTTGAGCTTTATGAAACCGAACACACCTACCGCATGCAATTCAGCCTGACAGCAAACGGAGAGACCTCCGACGTTTACACCGCCGTTTTTGTAAAACGAAGCGACGGAAGCTGCTACTGGAAGGCATTGCGCGTCGAATAAAAAAAGCTGTTGCAGGCTTCACCCTCCTGCAACAGCTACCTTTTTTAAGGCTTGTATTTTGCTTCAAGATATGATATACTGATAAAAACGAACAGAAAGGAGAGCGCGATGAAGGACTTTTTCACCCCCGATTATATGTTTGCAACGTTTGATGCGGTCACGCCCGCATTTTTACAATCCCTTGGTGTACGTGCGCTCCTCATTGACATTGACAACACCCTTGCCCCTTACGAGGAGCCCGACCCCAACGAGCGTGTTCTTTTGTGGTTTGCAGAGCTTGAAAAGGCCGGCATCAAAGCCGCACTCGTCTCCAACAATCACGCGCCGCGCGTAGAGCGTTTTAGTAAGCCGCTCGGTCTTGTTGCCTACCCCAATAGCAAAAAGCCCTCGCGCAAAACCTTGGAGCGCGCCATGAAGGAATTGGGCGTAACACACACCGAAACCGCTATGCTTGGCGACCAGATACTCACCGATTGCTTTGCAGGCAAGCACATAGGGCTTTGCGCCA
Organism: Eubacteriales bacterium; assembly: GCA_045594605.1. Classification (GTDB taxonomy): domain Bacteria; phylum Bacillota; class Clostridia; order Oscillospirales; family CAG-272; genus UMGS1865. Next base: position 1,483 of record JAZNYU010000186.1, on the reverse strand, counting down.
TCATCGTGCCCCCCATCAAGGATAAGACCAATCTCTTTTTCCGCTTCAAGCGCCTCGTCGAGCGCCCCGTCATTCGCAAATACGCCCGCAAAAACGGCTACCAACCCTGGATGGCGTTTTGGAAAATCAAAAAGTAAATGTTGTGGGGAGCCCTTTTTTGAAAAAAGGTCTCCCCACAACCCTTCCAAAAACTTTCGCACATAAAAAGTCAAAAGCGAAATTTTGAAGATTTACACAGACGGCCATTGAGAACACACGTCTCGCCTTTGCTCTCAAATGATATCTATGTAACAAAAAAACACAAGACGTATTGCAATCCGCAAAAATCTTGTGTTTTTTTATTTTATCTTACCTTGAGAAAAACCTTTTGCTCGCCGCCGTTCATGGGAGTGCGACCGTCGGCAAGAGAGATGGAGTCGATGCCGATCAGCAAGGAGTAATCTCCCTTTTCAAGCGGACGGGAGAGCTTGATCTCCAACACCGCCTGTCCGGGTGGGATGAGACGGGACTGATACAAGATCTCGCCCGTGCTCTCCATTATCAACGTGTAACGGAAGTAGCAGGGATTGCCCTTGGGATTGGGCAGAACGATCTCGATCTCCTCTTCTCCCGCTGAGAAGGTCAGCTCCACGTATCCCGGCAGAATGATCTGATCCTCGTTCGTTTGACCGCCCTCCTCCAAGATCCAATCGTAATCAACGGGAGAGTCGTCAAAGTCGGAATTCTGTTTGTTGCCAAGCACAACGCCCAAAACAACGCCACCAACCACCAATGCCACTACAACAACTGCGGCTACGGCAAGCTGCCACGGCTTGAGGACGATGCCTGCAGCCGACTGCTTGTGTGCTACTGCATCGGTTGCGGGAATCTGCTCGGTATTCATTTCAAGGTCTTGCGGATGTTTTTCTTCCACGGCTAAAACCCTTCCTTTTTGTAAATTCTATATGTATTATAGCATACGGTGACTGTGGTGTCAAGATAAAAAAATAAAGCAACCCGTGTGGGTTGCTTATTTTTGGAGCTGGTAATCAGAATCGAACTGATGACCTCGTCATTACCAATGACGTGCTCTACCGACTGAGCCATACCAGCGCCTGCGACTTTGTTATTATACCAAATTCAAACGCGTTTGTCAACCCCTTTTTGAAAAATATTTTTCTTTTTTCTATTTTTCTTCTTTTTCCGACTTTTTTGCTTGCTCGGGGACAAAAAGACAGGCAAGCAACCTCTGTTGCTTGCCTGTTCTGTTTATTTTTCGGATTCGTCCTCGTCGTCTTCTTTGTCTTCCTCACCCTCTTCGGTCTCAGGGATAAGTTCAACAGAAATCTCGTGTGTCATTTGTTCATCGGCTGCAGTTACCTCGATATGCAGATTTTCATAATCGAAGGCAAAGCCAACCTCGGGAATGTTGCCGCACACCTCGGAGAGCCATCCGTTTACGGTAGTAGATTCGATCTCGTCGCTCTTTTCAAGCGAAAAATAA
>JAZNYU010000185.1:0-6681 GCA_045594605.1 Eubacteriales bacterium | reverse complement strand
ACACGCGCACTTGACCTCATCCGAAAGCCCGTAGGAAGAGCCGATGATCAGGCACAAAGAGCCCGTATTTGCAAGCACGCCATCCAGCTTTGCGGCAAGCTCCTCCGAGGAAAATTGCTTTCCCTCAACGCACATCGCAATTTTGTAAGAACGTGGAGGAATTGCCGAAAGGATCCGCTTGCCCTCGTCGGCAAGAGCGGCTTTGATCTCGCCCTCGCTCGGGTTGTCCGAAAGCTTGGCTTCTTTCAGTTGCAGGATCTCGGGCTTGCAAAAAGCACCAAGACGTTTTTCATATTCCGCCATAGCGTCTCGCCAATAGGCCTCTTTGAGGTTGCCAACGGTAATTACGGTAACTTGAACCATATGTTTCTCCTAATCAGAGCATTTCGGTAGGGATTTCGGGGTGGGCGACAAACACCTGCACGTCAGCGTCGCCAACGGCACCGATGCACTCGCCAAGCGCAATGTCGGGGGCGTTGTTTTCTTGGCTCAAGTGAGCCAGCATCAGCTTTTTTGTGCCCGTGGCACAAAGACGTGCGGCAAGAGCTGCGGAATCGGGATTGGAAAGATGCCCACGCCGTGAGGCTATGCGCATTTTCAGGTCATAAGGGTAAGGACCGGTCATCAGCATATCGTAATCGTGATTGCTTTCCAAAATAACGGCATTGCAGCCCGTCAAAGCACCTTCAATTTCGGGCGTGACGTAGCCAATGTCGGTCGCGTATCCAATGCGGTAGACCGTTCCGTCCTCGCAGGGGATCTCAATGCGGTATCCCACCGATGCGCGACTGTCGTGCGGGGTGGGGAAGGAGGTCACGCGCATGCCGCAAATGCACTCCTCGTAAATGGGGGGATGCATCCGCAAAAGCGGCTCGACCGACGGGTGCGGCAAAAGCTTGTAGGCAGAGCCGTTTGCAATGTGTACGGGTACGGGATGCTTTTTGAGAAAGACGGGCAGGGCGCTGATGTGGTCGGTGTGCTCGTGTGTGACGAGAATCGCCCCAATGCTGTCGGCATCAATACCGACCTCAGAGAGTGCCGCGTGCAACCTCTTGGCATTCTTGCCCGCATCGATCAGGAGCGTTCCACATGGTGCGGATATTACAAAGCAGTTACCCGTTGATCCCGAGTAAAGGGAGATAATACGAAGAGAGGTCATTGGAACATTCCCTCCAGCATCGGCAAAAGAAAGAGGTACATCATATCCAGACAAAACGCTAAAATGATGGGGAAGATGACGGTGATCATCCAACGCGAGCGGTGCAAGCGAGCAGCGCAATCGTCAATAAACTTTTGCTTTTCTTCAAGCGTCATCGAGTCGCTCATACGGTCGGGCGTGAGCCCCTTGCCAACAAAGCCGCGGTTGTAAACAACAAATATCACGGTCAGCACCGCGCCCACGGCAAGGTAGACGATGTAGACGGGAAAGTACTTCGCCAACACAAAGTAGGCGACAGAAAAAAGGATCGAATTGCCCAAAAGGATCAGGGCAAGGAGTTTGTTTTCGGGTTTCATAAAAATTCCTTTTTGGAGATTACAGTTGAATTGCGCCAACGGGGCGAATACGCAAAACCATGCAAGCGCCCATACCAAACGCGGCATCCATTGCCTCGCGGTAAGCAGCTACGTCAGCGGTAGGAACGAATGCTTGGATCGTGCCAGCAAAGCCGCCGCCGTGCACACGCCAAGCTGCCTTCTTGCCAGAGAGCAAACGCTCGGAGAGGCAAAGTGCTAAGGAAAGTCCTTGCTCCTCTACGTTTTTGGTGGTGTATACGTTTTGCAGATAGCAATAGGAGGAGCGCCCCGATGCGATGACGTTTGCAAAGAAAGCATCAAGATCCCCCTTTGCCAAAGCCTCGGTCTGCTCGGCTACGCGACGGTTTTCGGCAAAAAAGTGCAAAGCACGCAAAATGGCGCGGTCGCTGTATTGCGCACGCAAAAGGGGCATACTTGCCACAATGTTCTCCTCGGTCAAATCACGCAAAAACGACTTGCCAAAATAAGCGGCAATGCTCTTCATTTCAGCGGGCACAGAGGCATAGTCCTCGGTCAGGTCGGCGTGGTTGCCGCCCGTGTTGGTAATGCAAAGGTTGTAGCCCGCGCCCGAAATATCCACGTCGAGCTTGTTGATGATGGGGGCTTTAGGATCTGCAAAGTCAATGGCAACAATGCCACCAACGGCACAAGCAACCTGGTCCATCAGACCGCAGGGCTTGCCAAAAAATACGTTCTCGGCATATTGCGCGATCTTGGCGATCTCCACGTTGTCGATCGCACCCTCGTTGTAGATGTGATTGAGAATATTACCGATCATATCCTCAAAGGCGGCCGAGGAAGAAATGCCCGAGCCCTTGAGCACGCTCGAGGTGGTGTAAGCATCAAAGCCGCCAACCGCATAACCGTTTTGACGGAAGCCTGCAACCATGCCCGCAATCAGCTCGTCTGAGTGTCCCTCGGGGTTCTCACGGGGAGAGGTAAAGTAGTTGATGTCAATGACGTCCTCGTGGAAGCCCTCGCTTTTTACACGGATCATATCCTCGCCGTTGGGGGAGGCGACTGCAATGATGTCAAGGTCGATCGATGCGGCAATCACGCAGCCGTGATTGTGGTCGGTGTGGTTGCCCGAAAGCTCGCTTCTGCCCGCAACAGAGTAGAGTGCAGCCTCACGGTCAACACCGTAAAGGGAGGCAAAAGCATCGATGGCAGCGGCATAACGATCTCTTTGACGGGAGATGGCAGCCTCGCCGTAAATATAACCCAAACGACCGTCGTATTCACCACTCAAAAGAGCGGATTTGAGCGCATTGATTTTCATAACAGTATCTTCCTTTCCAAAATGCGGATTTAAGTGCGCGCCTCGCGCGTATACATACTATTTCAATTTAACATTATACCATAGAAAAGGGCACTTGTCAATCCCCCGAGGCGGTAGAAAAAAGCCGTGTTTTCGGTGACCCTTGGCACATTTTTGGCATATGATGAAAAAGAGCGAAAAAATTCTGAAAAATCAAAAGAAATTTTCAAAAACCTATTGACAATTCCTATATAATATACTATAATATATATAGTATCTATATCGCGCGCGCGCGAAAAGAATGCCGATTTTTTTAGAATAATAATTAGTCTTTATATAGAAAGGAGCGGGGCTTTCAGCCTTTCGTGTAATCGATATGTCAACCAAATTTGTCATTCGCGGAAACCGTCCGCTTTACGGTGAAATTGCCGTCAGCGGCATGAAAAACGCGGCTTTGCCCATCCTCTTTGCCACCATCCTCACAGGTGACGTTTGCACACTCGATAATATTCCCGCTGTCAGCGACATTACCAACTCGCTCCTGCTCATTCAACAAATGGGAGCGCAGGTCAAATATCTTTCCCCCACACAAGTCCTCATCAACACCGCAGGCGTCCGTCAGGGAACCTCACCTGATGAGCTCGTCCGCAAAATGCGCGGCTCTTCCTACCTTTTGGGCGCAGAGCTCGGTCGCTTTGGCAAAACGCGCATCGCGTGGCCCGGCGGTTGCGACTTTGGCGGCAGCCGTCCGCTCGACCAGCACATCAAGGGCTTCCGCGCACTGGGCGCCAAAACCGACACCGAGGGCGGCTACATTTACGCCGAAGCAGACGAGGGACTGAAAGGGAACAGCGTTTATTTTGACGTTGCATCCGTAGGCGCTACCGTAAACGTCATTCTGGCATCTGTTTTTGCCGAGGGAACGACCGTTATTGAAAACGCCGCTCGCGAGCCCCACATCGTTGACCTCGCAAACTTCCTCAATGCATGCGGTGCCAACATCGTTGGCGCAGGTACGTCGGTCATTAAAGTGCACGGTGTTACCGAGCTTCACGGCTGCAGCTATACCATCATTCCCGATATGATCGAGGCAGGCACCTACATGGTAGCCGCTGCCGCTGCGGGCGGATGCGTGCGTATCACGTCCGTGATCCCCAAGCACGTTGAGTCCATCACCAGCAAGCTTTGCGAAATGGGCGTCAAGGTTGAAGAAGAGGATGACGCAGTTGTTGTTATCAGCGACGGCAAGCTGCAAAACATCAACATTCAAACCGTATACTATCCCGGTTTTCCCACCGACATGCACCCGCAGTTTGCAGTACTGCTTTGCATTGCCAACGGCATTGGCAACATTCACGAGGGTGTATGGCAAAACCGCTTCCGCTATACCGAGGAGCTGATGAAAATGGGCGCCAAGATCATGGTAGACTCGCAAAACGCGACCATTATTGGCGTTGAGCAGCTCACGGGCGCGGTTGTAAAGTCGACCGACCTCAGAGCCGGCGCGGCACTGGTCATTGCAGGACTTGTGGCACAGGGCGTTACCGAGGTGCGTGGCGTGCATTACATCAAGCGCGGCTACGAAAACCTTGTTGAAAAGCTCCGCGGCATTGGCGCTGACATCGAGGAGCTCCCCCTTGAGGATCCCACCGCCGAAACCACTGCAAAAGCAAACTGAATTTATTCAATAAAAAAGCCGACGGTTTCCGTCGGCTTTCTGTTTGTTTAAATTTTATCCTTGATTGCCTTATACAAATTCTCCGCATAGAGCGAAAATCCCTGATCATTGGGGTGCAAAATTTGGTCATGGAAGAACGCGGGGAGATGGGGAATGAGATTCCAACCGTCCACAACGGTAAAGTGGTCATAATCCTTGGTGTATTCGCAAAACAGCTTGTAAACGTCGGAGATGGGGCGTCCCATAGCGGTCTCGCGCTCGGAGTCGCCGCGCCAAATGGGAGCGATCGCAATCACGTGAGCATTGGGATAGCGCTCGTGTATTACTTTAAAGAACGCGCGGCAGTCTGCCTCAAATTTTTCCATCGTGCACATGCTCCAGTCATTGGTGCCGTAGGCGATGGTTACAAAGTCGGGGTTCTCCACGTTGTCGCGCTTTGCAAGCTCGGGGGCAAAGGTGTCGCCGCCAATGCCGCGGTTGTGCACGTCGGCATCAAGCAGATTGCCAAGACGGTTGACGTAAGAAAGGGAAGGATAAATGGAATCGTAGCCGTGGGTAATGGAGTCACCGTAGGCAACCAGCTTTTTGGAGCGGATATAAGGCTTAACGGTTGCACCGTCGTCCAGCTCAAACGAGGTCAGAACAACGCCCTTGGACCAAGGGAAGTAGATCTCTACAAAGCTCTCACCGGGGAGGAGCTTGACTTCCATTTGCGCCTCGTTTTCTCTGTCGCTGCCACCGTGCGCGATGATCACGCCGTTTTCGCAAATGTCAAAATATGCGTAAAGACGGCTCGAGCCCTCGGTAAATCTTGCCGAAAATTTCACGCTTTCACTATCGGTATAAAACGCGAGCTTTACACCCGAGGTCGAATCGGTCTTGTTTGCTTTTTCAATGTTGTTGTAGTGCAAATAATAGGCTTTTTGTGCCTCGGTCATGCGAAAGAATTGCACACCGTCCGCTACTTCTTCCAAGCGGTCAGTGCCGCGAGCAATACTTGCCAGTTGTTCAAAAGATAATTTCATAGCATCCTCCATGCAGGCAAAACGCCGTCAGTAACAAGGGTATTATATCACACCGCGCGCGCCTTTGCAAGACCTTTTTGGCAATTTTTCGCACCCGTTGCCATATTCTGCCTTGAATACCACCCCTACCTCTCGGCAATACTTTTTTTGGAACAAAAAACAGGGATTGGTGGCAAGGATGTACTACAACAAAGTGGAAATTTGCGGGGTGAACACCTCGGACCTCAAGGTGCTCTCAGACGAGGAAAAAAGGGAGCTGCTCCTGCGGATGAAGGATGGGGACGAGGAGGCGCGCGCCGAGCTCATCAACGGCAATTTACGGCTTGTCCTTTCCATCATCCAGCGTTTTACGGGCAGGCGCGAAAACTTGGACGACCTCTTTCAAGTCGGCTGCATCGGCCTTGTCAAGGCGGTGGATAACTTTAACACCGACCTCGACGTCAAATTTTCGACCTACGCCGTGCCAATGATCATCGGAGAGATTCGCCGCTACCTGCGCGATAATAACGCCATTCGCATCAGCCGCTCTGTCAGGGACCTCGCCTACCGCGCCCTGCAAGCGCGCGAGGAGCTGATCGCTCTGCATGAAAGCGAGCCGACGGTCGAGCAGATCGCCAAGCACCTTGGTGAAAAGAAAGAGGCGGTTGTACATGCCCTCGATGCCATAGCCGAGCCGATCTCGCTCTACGAGCCGGTGTTCAACGATAACGGGGATGCGCTTTACCTGATGGATCAGCTTTCCGACTCCTCGTCGGGGGACGAGCGGTGGCTGGAAAACATCGTGCTCCGCGAGGCAATGATGCGACTGAACGAGCGCGAGCGCAAGATCATCAATCTGCGCTTTTACAAAAACAAAACGCAAATGGAGATCGCCGAGGAGATCGGTATCTCGCAAGCGCAGGTCTCCCGCCTTGAAAAAGGCGCGCTCCTCAAGATGCGGAAGGAACTCTAACAAAGCGGTTTTCTTTCGAAAGTAGGGCGGTGGCTTGCTGCCGCCGAAAAGAAACGCATATTGCAGACAAAAAGCCCCGCGCTCAGCGGGGCAAAATTGTTTATTTGGCGTATTGCTTCAATTTTTCAACAATCTCAACAAAACGAGGATCTTGACGGATGCAATCATATCGCTTGTTTTGCAATCTATCTAGCATATAATCGCAATTTGTGCGTTCTGTAAGCTTACACCC